>DATJZY010000083.1 GCA_035577985.1 Candidatus Eisenbacteria bacterium | reverse complement strand
CCGGCCGAGGAACGTGTCGGAGAGGAACGCGGGCCAGAAGCGGTAGCGTCCCTCGAGCCAGTAGCCCTGCTTGGCACGCGCGAGTCCCGCCAGCTCGAACTCGACCTCGGTCTCGACGTCGCCGGCCTCGCTCTCGGACTCCTGCTGGATCGCACGCCGGGCCAAGCCCCTGGCGACGTTCTGGATGCCCTCGAACCGCGTGTAGACGTACTCGCCCTCGAGTTCGAAGGGGCCCCACCCCGTCAGGCCGTCGACGGAGGCGGACCACAGATCCTCGTCCGGGAGGAAATCGGGCGTATACCGTCCCCAGTACCCCGACATCCCGATCTCGTGACCGAGCGCCGGGGTGTAGGCGAGACGTCCGGTGATCGACTTGGCGTTCTTCACGTCCTGGCTGAACGTGCCGCTCGTAGGGCTCACCTTGGCCTCGATCTCGTTCTTCGTCGTGTCGCCCTGCCGTGATTGGAGTATCGTCTCGAACTCCGTATCGAGCGTCACGCCGTTTACGACGTAGCCCTGGTAGTTGAGGACGCCCTGGTCGCCCATCGGGATGTCGCCGAGGAAGCCGACGCCGAGCTCGCTCCATGCCGCTTCGGCCGGCAGGACCGGCGTCCCGCGATCGACCAGCGACCGCCGCGGGATGTCCCACCGGTTGTCGTCGTGGTTGATGTTGAAGCGGCCGACCGGCACGAGCACGTTGCCCGCCCGCAGCTTCAGCATGTCGTCCAGGTCGAACTGCAGCCAGGCCTGCTCGAGCGAGATCTCCGATCCGTTGCTGCCCTCGACCGCCTGCTCCTGGGTGATCCCGCCGTCGGCGTTGGTCGTCGTCGTCTTCTCGAGCTCGAGGTGCGTGAAGCGCTCGAACTCGAGCTCCATGTAGGCGCGCAGGCGCGGCGCGATGTCGGCGTCGGCGGTCAGCACGAAGCGCCGGTACGTGAACGTGTCGGGCTGGTCGTCGAGCGACGAGCCCTCGAAGCGAACCGACCCGTATCCGCCCAGACGCACGCGGTCGATGATCGCGTCCAGCGCGCGGTCGCGCGTCGACGTCGGCTCGGCTGCGGCGACCTCGGTGGTGGACGCGGGCGACGCGGCGACCGCGGGCGCGGCCGGCGCCGGCGCGGTCTTGGCTGCCGCCGCTCTCCCGGTCTCGCGCTTGCGGTCGGCCGCGTCCCGACGGCGGAGCTCCGCCTTCAGCTCCTTCAGCTCCCGCTCCATGCGGTCGACGCGGTCCGCGAGCGTCTCGGCGAACGCCGGGCCTCCCGCGAGCGCGAGCGCCAATGCAGCGCAGATCCACGTACGAACACCTTGTCGCATCGCTCCTTCTCCTCTGTGCGTCGGTAGGCGCTGGGCGCGAGGCCGCGGGCCGTTCGGGCGACGCTGCTAGCGCAGCGTCACTTCGATCCAGGTCCCATCGTCCGGCGGCGCCGGCACCACTACGACACGCTTGCAACGGCGGCACTTGAGCTCGACGCCCGCGGGCGTGAGCCGCGCGATCAAGCTGCCGCAGGCGCAGCGAACGTCTCGTTCAGTCGTCGTCGCCATCGTCCTCGCTCGCGAACCACATGTCGCGCATCGGGTAGTAGACGAACGCGACGAAGCTCACCCACTCGGCCGCCCAGGCGCCCACCTGCCCGTAGGCGAATCGCGGCGACACGTAGCGGATCAGCCACACGCCGACGACGTCGCCGACCAGGCCCGCGAAGCCGCCGATCACCGCCCACTTCTTGACGAACGGCGGCGCCGTGGTCGCGATCAGCAGGTGCGCGAGCACGAGGTAGACGAGGCCCATCACGAAGGCGTGCGCGTGGGTCAGCTCGACCATTTCGCGGTACGCCTTGGGGAACGTCATGACCCCCGCGCGCTCGCCGCCGAGGAAGTACGTCGCGATGTCGGACGGCAGCGGGCCGATGTGGCCCACCTGGAAGGCGCCCATCGTGAGCATCCCGATGACGACGAGGACGAGAAACGCCGTGTACGCGACGCGCACCTCGATGCGCGCAAACGCGAGCATGTAACCCGGATTGCTGAATGCCTTCATCGGAGCGCAGCCTGTACGACGTCGAGCGAGCGCGGATGGTCGAAGGCGACGAGCGCCCGCGCGCGCTGCATCTCGCGGCCGCACGCGACGCCGCTCCGCGTGAGCCGGGCCGCGCGTACGCCGCCCAGGCGCTCGACGCGTGCGAGGCCGCCCAGGCCCCAGACGAGGACGGCCTTCGACAGCGCTTCGGCGCTCGCGGCGCTCGGCGCCACGACGACGCCCACGACGTCCTGCGCGAGCGGCCGTCCCGAGCGCGGATCGACGATGTGGCCGACGGCGTTGCGCGAGCGCTTGCCTTCGCCTCCGTAGACGGCGGACACGGACGCCGCCTGGTCCCGCAGGCGCAGCCGTGCGACGACCGTCTCGGGGTCGGGGCCGCGCACGTCGAACGTCCACGCCATTGCGTCCCGGGGCGCGCCGAGCGCGTAGATGCTGCTCTCGCCGAAGCTGACGAGCGCGCGTCGTGCACCGGCGGCGCGCAGGTGCGCGACGCACGCGTCGACCGCGAGCCCCTTCGCGAAGCCGTCGAAGTCGAGCTCGGTGCCCCGGCCGAGCCGGACGCCGTCCGGCGTGAGGGCCACCGCCCCCACCGTCGCGCGCGCGGTTGCGATCTCGTCCGCGTCGGGTCGCGACGGCCGGCGCCAGAGCCGCGTCAGCGCACCGACGCTCACGTCGAAGGCGCCGTCCGTCGTTCGCTCGAGCTCGAGCGCGCTGGCGAGGCCGCTGCGCATCGACGGTCCAGCGGGCCCGCCACCGGCGGCGTTCAGACGCGTGAGCTCGCTGCCGGCGTCGTAGCGGGAGAAGGTCCGGTCGAGCGCGCGCGCGTCGGAGAAGCATGCATCGAGCGCGCGCGCCGGCACGTCGTCGTCGACCGTCACGCGCAGGAAGGCCCCCATCACGTAGTGCACCTGGGTCGCGGCCTGCGCGCCCGTCACGACGGCGAGCGCCCCGATCACGAGCGCGAGCGCTCTCACGATCCGGCCTCGTCCAGGAGGGTTGCGATCGCCTGCGCCTTGTGCACGGCGCGGCTGGCCGCCTCGACCGACAACGTCGCGCCCGCGATGTTCTTGACCCCCTGGTAGGCGCGCAGGTCGTCCTGCGGCGTCTTGCCCGCGTACTGGCGCAGGAAGCGGGGGCTCCGGATCTCGCCACCGTATGCCTCGCGATACGACATGACGGCGACGTCCTCGACGCTTCGATCGGGACGCAGGCCGACGACGAACGTGATGGGCCGATGCTTGCCGATCTCCTCGACGATGATCGCCCATCCGACGTTCGTCCCGTCGCTCGAGACACGGAAGACGACCCACCGCTCCTCCCACATCGACGGCAGCGCGCCGCCGAGCGCCTGCGTGACCTTGGTCCGCCGTTCGGGCGTCGCGGGAACCTCGCGTCGCTCGAACCCGTCGGCCCTCGGAAACACCGCTCGGGGCGCCTCCGCCTCGCTGAGGAAGGCCCCCTCCTGCGCCCTCGCGCCGAACGCCGCGAGGAGCACCATCGCCGCCACCGCCAGGCGCATCAGCTCTGCGCGGCCCGAGGGGCGGTCGGCTCCTCCGCCTGGCGCAGGCTCTGCGCCTGCAGGCGACGCCGGAGCGTGACGACGACCGCATAGGCGAGGAGCACGACGAACACGCCCTGCGCGACGAGCGACTCGACCGTCGGGAAGATGCCCAGCACCTCCACGCGGGGTGCCCATGCGACGGGCGTGAGCGGTACGAGACCCGCTTCCTGGAGCTCGGCGATGCCACGTCCGGCGAACACGATCGCCATCGCGTAGAGGAATCCGCCCGTCGCGAGGAAGAAGGTTCCCATCGGGACGCGCAGCCCGACGCGCTCGAGCCCGGCGTACACGACGGCCAGCAGCACGATGCCGGCGACGAGACCGGCGGGGACCATGAGGTCGCCGGCGGGCGCGCTCGCAAAGAGGGCCTGATAGAAGAGGATGGTCTCGAAGCCTTCGCGATACACGGCGAGGAACGCCGCCGCCGCGAGCGCGGTACCGCTCTGGGTGTTGATCGCGCTCTGCACCTTGCTGCGGATGTAGCGCTGCCAGCGATCGGCCTCCGACTTGGAGATGAGCCAGTAACTCACCCAGAAGAGCACGACCGCCGCGAGCAGCATGGCCGCGCCCTCGAGCGCCTCGCCGGCCCACGGCGTCAGGCGAAGGACCGTCGCCAGGACGACGGCCGTCGCCACGCTCGCGGCGATGCCTGCGGCACTGCCCACGTAGAGCGATCGCACGAGTCGCGGCGTGCCACCTCGCCGTACGTAGGCGATGAGCGCGCCCACGATGAGCACGACCTCGAAGCCCTCGCGCAGGATGATCGTGGCCGACTGGCCGAAGCGCACCCAGGCGGCCGTGCCGGGCTCGAGCGCCGCGACGGCCTCGTCGACGTCGCGATGGAGCACCGCCACCAGTGCCTCGATGTCGCGCGTGGTCGCGGAGGGATCGCGTGCCGCCTGTCGCAGACGGACGAATCCCTCTTCGATGCGGCGGACGAGCCCGGGTTCGGTCGCACCGAGTCGCTTCTCGAACGGCTCGAAGCGCATGTAGGCGTCGGTCGCGAGGCTCGCTCCCGCGGTCCCGCCCTGGGCGCGCGCCGCGAGCATCTCGTCGAGCAGTCGATGGACGTCTCCCAGCGCCTGGCGCGGGGTCGCAGCCTGGGTGCGTGGGGGCTCGACCGGCGCCGTCGGATCGGCGAGCACATCGAAGCCGCGCGCGCGCAGCGCCGCGACCTGCAGCCAGCGTTCCGGCTCCGAGGCCGGCGGCGTCGCGAGCGCGGCGTAGAGATCGGCGTCGCTCTGCGCCGAGAGCGCGGGCGTCGCGTCCGGAACGGTTCCGGGCTGTCCGGCCGTGGCTGCGCCGTCCTCGTGCAGGGTCCAGACGAAGCGGATCAGGTCCCAGCGCTCCTGGAGCGAGAGCGCATCGCCCCATGCCGGCATCCCGCTCCGGCGGCGTCCCAGCGTGATGACGTTGAAGAAGTCGTCCGGCGTCTCGGCGCGCATGAACGCGCGATCGGTGAAGTTGGCGGGCTTGAGGTCGAGCCGCTTCGATTCGGACCCGTCGCCCGCGCCGCGCTCGCCGTGGCACGAGGCGCAGTTCTCCGCGAAGAGCGCCCGCCCCCGCTCGATGGATGGCGCCGCCGGGGGCCGCACGCGCGCCGCGACGCCGGTCGCAGCGGTGACACGGGCCTGGAGCGTCTGCACCTGCGCGTCGACGACGTCCTGCCCGGCGCGGGCCCCGAGGGCCTTCGCGAGCGGCTCGATCTCGGCCGCGCGGAGACCCGCCTGGGGCAGCAGATCGCGCGCTTCGGCGAGCAGGAGCCCGGCCTCCTCGAGCTCGATCGGCCGCACGAGCCCACCCTGCGCGTCGAAGGCCTCGCCGTACTCTCCCCCGATGCCCCGGAGGAGCCCAAGTAGGCGTTCCGCCGCGAGGGTTTGCCCGGGGGTCGCGGCTGCGGCCGGGCGGAGGCCGGACAGGAGAAGGGCAAGGACCACGGCTGCGAGGCGGGGGGCCATCATCGAAATTGAAAGTCGATTTCAATTACAACGCGGCCTGCGCGCCTGTCAACGGCGCACGGCGAAGGCTACAGTTGCTGGACGCCGCCCCGCGGGCGCCTGGCGCCCCCCGCCGGACGCTTCCCTTCGCGGCACTCCGCGCAGATGCCGTACAGCTCCATCCGGTGGTGGCTCACCACGAACCCGAGGAAGCGGGCGATCCGCTCCTGGTGCCGCTCCAGCTCTTCGCTGTTGAACTCGACGATCTTCCCGCAGCGCTCGCAGATGATGTGATCGTGGTGCTGGGCTGTTTCCTCGATGGGCTCGTAGCGCGCCTGACCGTCGTCGAAGTGCCGCTCCGCGGCGAGGCCGCACTCCTTCAGCAGCTTGAGCGTCCGGTACACCGTCGCGTACCCGACCCGCGGATTCACCTTGCGGACGGCCGTGTAGAGCTCGTCCACCGAGAAATGGGCGTCGCCGGAGAAGAAGACCTTGGCGATGTCGTCGCGCTGCGCCGTCGATTTGAGCCCTCGCTCGCGGAGGGCCTGTTCGAAGCGCTGCTTGCGGGCCCGCTGCACGGGCGGCCTACGCCGCGGCCCCGCTCCGCCGTTCGAAGAGACGTCGCAGGGCGGGCGAGAGGTAGTGCAGCTCGACGTCCCGCCCCTCGAGGGCCTGTACGAGCACCTCGACTCGATCGCCCGCGCCCAGGTGACGATCGATGAAGATCACGTCCTCGCCGCGCACCCGGCACGCCCCGCTGCGGACGCGGTAGCCCACCTCGCGCAGCAGGACCTCCTCCCGCACCTTCACCCCGAGTCGTTCGGCGAGCTGCTTCAGCTCTTCCCAGAGGGCGTCGTCGCGTCGGCTCACCCGGCTGGTTCTTAGCGAAGCGCGTCGAATTTGCAACGCAGCCGCTCGGCGCTCACCAGGGGACGGCGACGAGGTGCTCGAAGCCGATGTTCAGCTTCAGGACGATCTGATCCGATCCCGACGTGAGGCCGATCCCCACCCCGAGATCGAAATCGATCCCGTCCGCGAGCTCTCCCCTCAAGACCGGCATGAGGTAGTGCTCTTGCGCATGGAGCGGATCGGGGTCGCTCATGCTGCCCATGCCCCCGTAGAGCTCGAGCATGCCCTTGCCGACGGTCGGGACCGCATAGACCTCGAACTCGAACGGGTCGACCTGTCCCCGCGCGACGCGTGCGGCGAGCAGAAGGACCACTGCCCAGCGGGCACCCGTGCTCAGGATCGCTATGGCGGGACAATAGGAAACGAGCGGCGGATGTCCAAATCACGCGGCCGGCTGCTCGACGCGCAGCAGCCGCGCGAGCACGACGAGCAGCGCCGCGACGGCGACCGTGAGCGCGCCCCAGAACACCTGCCGCTCGCGGACGGTCCCGTGCTGCTCGCGCGAGGCCAGGGTCGACTCTTCTTCCGGCTCCGGCGCCAGCTCGGTCGCGCTCGCTCCCAGCAGGCGGGGCGCCAGCAGCGCGAGATCGTAGCGCGGTGCGGCCACATCGCGGGCGCCGTAGACGAGCGTCAGCGGGCCGCCGCCGGTTCGCACGAAACGGACGCGGTAGGTCGGCAGCAGCAGCCGCGGCTTCACGATCGGCAATGGCTGATTGTCCCCGTCGTCGACCGTGAGGATCACGGCCGTCGCTTCGAGTGGGGGAACCTCGATCGTGAGCGCGGGCGCCGGCGTGTCAGGATCGCCATGTCGCCACGACAGCGTACGCAGTCGCTCGAGCCGCGACTCCGATCGTTTGTCGGCGGGCGGCTGCTCGACGACCAGCCCCACCTGCCGCTCGAACACGCGGGCCGTCGTCTCGACGACGAGCCGCGCGTTCGGGAGCCGCTCGTAGGGCATCGACACCCGGTAGCGCGAGTCGCGCGCGGTGCTCCGTCCGTCCGCAGGCGGCAGCGGTGTCGGGGCGTCGAGGTCGATCGACGTCGGCTCGCCGACGCGCTCGATGATGTACGGGATCTGCCGGTCCGCGTCGTCGACGAGGCGCAGATCCGCCAGGGACGGACTGTGCGCGAGCGCGGCGGCATCGAGACGAAGGGCAGTCAGGCCCGGCGGGCCGTCCGGAACGGCTCGCAGGTAGCGGAACTGCGCGACGTCGATCCCGGCGCCGACCGCCGGCACACCGTCGCCGGCCTCCGCGGGCGGCTCCGGCGCCGGCTCGGCCTCGGCGACGACGTCGCCCCACGCCGCCACGGGTGGGGTCGCGCCGCGCACGCGATCACGCATGGCCTCGATGTCGTAGCGCGGAGCGCCGAGCGCCGGATCGCCGAAGCGCGCGGTGAGACCCGCCCCGTCGACGCTCTCGAAGTAGATCCAGGGCAGCGCCGGCATCTCCGCCCACACGCTCTGCAGCTCGAGCGGAGGATTGTCGCCGTCGTCCACCACGATCTCCAGCTCGGGTTCGCTCGGCGCGGCGATGGCGACGTGGAGGTCGGCGGCCACCAGGTCGTCCCGCACTGCGCGGCGGAGCGTTCCGGCGCCGAGCTCGCGCGGGGCGAGCTCGGTCCCCGCGAGCTGCGGCTCGGTCACGCGCACGCCGCGCAGCAGATGATCGCCGTCGCACTCGAACTCGAGGGCGCGAATCGGCAGCCCCGGACCGGGTAGACGCAGCCGGAAGCGGCTCGTGCCCGGCTCGCTCGGACGGCGCTCGACGGCGAGCTGAAATCGCGCCGGGGCCGGGGCCGCCGTCTCCTCGGCGAGCTCGGCCGTCGCACCCGTGGGCGGGGGCACGTGTGCGCTGTTGCGATCGTCCCACGTGACGCGGATGTAGCGCAGCGTCTGCGGCTCGAATGCGACCTCGGTGCGGCGAAGGCGCTCCGCCGGCAGATCGAAGAGCGTCGCCTCGGCGGCGAGCGCGATCCAGCGCGCACGGTCGCCGCTCCCTTCCACGCGGGCCCGCTTCATGAACGGCCCCGGGATGCCCGTCAGGCGCACGCGATCGATCGCCTGCGCGCTCGCGAGCTCGACCTCGAATCCGCTCCATTCCTCGGTGCCGAGGATCGGGACGATCCGCCCGGTGGTCCATTGCGAGGTCGGCACGGGCTGCGCGACGACGAGGTAGGGCACCTCGGCTCCGTTGGCCGTGAACAGGCGGAGGTCTTCGAGCCCTCCGACGAGACGTCCACTGCCGTCGAACCGCAGCGGTCGTCCGCCGGCGAGCAGCGGCACGTCGACCACGAGGCCGTTCGGACCCGACTCGGCGGGCGTGATCGGGCGCGCATGACGGAAGCGCGGCGGCGCGGCGACCGCCGACACGGCGGTCGCGAGCGCGAGAACGACTGCGAGGCGGACCCTCATGACGCTTCCTCCTTGGGCACGAAGGCGAACCGCTGGAGCAGGATTGCGACCAGCGACAGGCAGATGGCGAGTCCGACGAACGAGCCCACCCGATAGAGCCCGCCGAGACGCCAGAGATCGTGCAGGAAGGCCTTCACGATCGTGAGAACCAGGAGGCCGAGCGCGGTGATGCGTGCGCCGTGGCTCCCGAGACGGATTCCGACGATCAGGAGCGCGATCGCGAACGCCGCCCAGCCGAGCGTGTACGTCAGATCCTGCGCCAGGCTCGACGAGAAGAAGTTGAACGCGAGCGTCATGCCCTCGGAATAGAAGTCCGCGATCTCGATGTTGAGCAGCAGGAAGAGAAGGACCGTCGCGCCGGCCGGAAGGAGCGTCGAGATCCGCGGCAGCCCCGCGACCAGGCGGTCCTCGGTCGGCCGCAGCAGCCATGCCGCCGCGAAGAACGCGATCGCCGACACGAGGTACGTGTAGAGATACCAGTTCCAGATGGGGGTATCGGCGCGCGGATAGTAGCTGAAGATCTCCCGGTTGAGCGCGAGCCGCACGAACACCGCCACCGCGAGCCCCGCCACCCACCAGCGGATCTGCGGGAAGCGGATGCGGCGGTAGAGCGCCGCGAGGGCCGCGGTCTCGAGCGCCCACGCCACCGTGATCCACTGCCGCGAGACCTGCAGCGGGATCGCTGCGGTCGCGAAGCCGAGCGCCGTCGCCGCGACGAGGGCTACGCGTCCGTCGGCTTCGAGGGGGATCGTCCGTTCGGCCAGCAGCTCGCGCAGCAGGAGCAGCGTCGCAGCCGCCTGCGCCACGGCGACGAAGCCCACCCACGAGTCCCACTCGCCCACGATGAGACATCGCCGCGCGAGCCCGAGGAACACGATCCCCGACAGCGTCGCCGCCAGGTATGGAAGAACCGACGTTCCCGCACGCCGCCGTACCAGCGACGCGTTGGCGACGAAGACGAGGTAGGGCGCGGCCGCGAACACGAAGCCCTGCAGCCACGTCTCGGGCTCGACGTGCCCGGCCACCCACAGGATCGAGGCGAGCGCGGCGGGTGCGACGCCGACCAGCGCCAGGGGCCACCAGCCCATCCGCGCCGCGATCGCGAGCAGCGTGGCCAAGAGGACGACGTGCTGTCCCACCAGCCAGACGACGGTGGGCGCGTCGTCGGCCTCGGCCGCCAGGATCGCGATCACCTGCGCCAGCAGCGCGGCCCCGACGGCCGCCTGCGCGAACGCCTCGAGCGGTGAGCGCCGGCGCTCGGCGAGCGTGATCCAGACGAAGGCCAGCACGACCACCCCGTCCGACGCGGCGATCGCCACCAGCGGCCAGGGCGTCGCGTGCGCGACGACGCTCCACACCGTCACGACGAGCTGCGAGAGGACGACCGCCACCAGGTGCGGCCGCCCGTCGCGCACCGCCAGCGCGGCGGTCGCGATCGCCAGGTCGAGCACGCCGAGCACCCCGAAGAGCGGCCACGGCGGGATGCCGAGACCCGGCTGGACGGCGATGCGAACGAGGAACAGGTGCGCGACGAGCGCGAGCCCGACGCCATGGACCGCCGTGTCGTCGCGTCGCGCGTCGTGGGTCGCCGTCCAGGCGTTGCTGGCGACCACCAGGAGGGCGAAGCCCGCAACGACCACGAGCGCCGGCAGCAGCAATGTCGCCGTCATCGCCGTCGCCCACCAGACGGCCAGGACGAGCCACGATACGAGAACGCCCGCGAGCCGCAGGATCCGCCACGGCCCCGACGCCACGACCGAGAGGAACCCCAGGTTGAGGAGCGCGAGCAGCGCACCGATCCCGAGCAGCGAGACGCGCGCCACCGGGCCCGCCGCCAGGAACAGCACGAGCGCCGTGCTCGCGAGCAGCACGAGGGCGCTCGCCGGTCCGGGGTCGAGGCGTTTCTTCGCGCGCGCCGCCAGGAGCGGCACCGCAATGTAGAAGAGACCGAAGGCACCGAAGACGAGAAGACCCGGGTACAGCCGCTCGGGGGCCAGGTGCTTCGCGGACCACGCCGCCTGCGCGACGACGGCGAAGAACGCCGCGAGGAAGTGCAGCGCCCCGTGCTCGGTCGTGATCGCGACCGCCGCGACGAGCCCGAGCAGGCCCAGGAGCACGCCGAACAACAGGCCCGGGGCGGCGACGCTCGGCTCGTGGACGGCGAGGAACGGGAACACGAAGAGCAGCGCCGGCGCCACGAGCCGGCTCGCCCGCCCTTCGTCGCCGAGCGATCGCGCGCACCATCCCGCGACGGCGGGCGCCGCGAGGTATAGCGCCACCGCGAGCGAGACCCAGACGAGCACCTGCGGCCAGGCGGCCGACGTGTAGGAGAGCCCGCACCACACGGCGAAGGCCGCGACCACGCCGGCTCCGCCGACCAGGTGCACGAGCGGCGGCCCGCGGAAGATGGCGACCGCGGCGAGCCCGGCGCCGATCAGGAGCACGAAGCCGAAGAGCAGGCCGACGTGCGCGCCATAGGCCGGCACGGCGGCGAGGTAGACCGCGAAGAGGAGCGGCAGGATCGCCCCCACGTGTGCCGTGTGCCCGAAGATCGGGTCGGTCTCGCCCTCGCGGCTCTCGGCGAGGAGCAGCGTCCCCATCTGCAGGATGGGGAAGACGAGGAAGATCGCCATTGCGAGCGAGAGCGACGAGCTGTGCAGGAACTTCAGCACCCACGCCCACTGGTAGAGGACCGTCAGCACGGCCGAGACCGCCGTGAGCACGGCCCACCGCTTCTGGTGCGCCACCCACGCGAGACCGACGTTCAGGAGCAGCAGGTAGCTGAAGAGGCTCACCGGCCGGTTCTCGCCGGTCGACAGCAGGGCCGGCGTGAGGAAGCCGCCGAGGAGCCCCAGGATCGCGATGAAGAGCGAGTCGCGGCGGATCGAGAGGGCGACTGCAACGGCCGTCACGAGCGCCATCAGGATGAAGGTCGGGACCTGCGGAACGAGGTGCCAGCGCGCGTGCGCGGCGAAGAACGTCATGAACAGCACGGCGATGCCGGCGGCATCCATCGCGTTCGCCGTGACGGCGTAGCGCCGCGCCGCCCGCATCTCGCACGCGACCAGGAGCCCGACGCCGACGGCGAGCCCGATCGCCATCTTCACCGGATCGGAGAGCCAGCCGTGCTCGATCGAGTAGCGCAGGAAGAAGACGGCGGCGAGGACGAGCGCGACGCCGGCGATCCACGAGAAGAGCTTCACCCCGACGAGCCCCTCCCAGTCGATCGACACCGGTGGCGTCGGCGGACGCCACGGGCGCCGCGGCGGTGGTGGCGGAGGAGGAGGCGGAGGGGGCTTCGGTGAGGCCGTCTCCGCGGGACGAGGTGGCGGGGCCGGTCGCTCCGCTCTCGGCGACGGGAAGGGCGGCGCGCCGACTGCCGGCGCCGGTGGGACCGGCGGCGCCGCGGGCATGCGCGGTGGCGGCGGCATCGACGGCGCGGCGGGTGGCACCACCTGCGGCGCGGGACGAGCCGGTGCCGGCTCGGCCTTCGGCTCCGGCTCCGCGGGCGCACCGGCCTTCGCCTGCGCCCCGCCCTTCTCGAGCATGACGACGCGGAGCGCGAGATCGTGCAGGGCCCTCGTCTTCCGCTCGTCCTCCTCCTGCAGCTTCTCGAGACGCTTCAGCGCTCGGACCGCGACCACGAGTGCCGCGAAGGCGACGATCGCTACGAGGGCCATCCCCATCCCCCCCTGCTTCCGACCCCAGGCCGGTCCGTCCCGAGCGCCAGTGACCCGACAGCGGGCATCACGCACCAATCGATGCTCGGGACGAAATGACACGCGCCGGTGTCCCCCGCAAGCCGAGGCGACGAGCGCCGGGCCATGCGCTTGCCAACCGCACGCGACGCGGGCTAGAGGCCGGCACAGGACGCGCCGCGATGATCCGCAACATCCTGGTTGCGCTGGACGGCTCGCAGCACGCCGACGGCGCGCTCGAGTACGCGCTCTGGCTCGCCGGCCGGCTGCAGGCCCGTCTCATTGGTCTCCACGTCGTCGACATCGTCTCGATCGAGGGCTCGTTCCTGCACGACGTGTCGGGCTCGCTCGGCTTCGAGCCCTACCTCGACTTCTCGTCGAAGATGCGCGACGCGCTGCACGAGCGCGGGCGTGCGCTGCTCGACGTGTTTCGCGCCCGCTGCACCGAGCGCGGCATCCCCTGCGACACCGTCCTGCCGCTCGGCGTGGTCGCGAACGAGATCTGCGATCAGGCGCGCACGGCCGACCTGGTGGTGGTCGGACACCGCGGCGTGAACGAGCAGTTCTCGACCGGGTTGCTCGGCGGTACGACCGAGTCGGTCGCGCGCAAGGCGCCGAAGCCGGTGCTCGTGTGCCCAGCCGCCTTCCAGCAGGTGACGCGCCCCCTGCTCGCCTACGACGGCTCGCAACGCGCGGCCGCCGCCATGCACACCGCCGCCGAGGTGGTGAGCGCGCTCGCGCTCCCGCTCACGGTGATCCACGTCGGGCGCGACGGCGGCGACGACGACAAGGTCCTCGACGAGGCGCGGCGCTATCTCGCAGCGTACGATCTGCAGGTCACCTACAAGGCCCTCTCCGGACCGCCGCACCAGCGCATCGTCGACGTGCTGCGCGACGGCGGCTACGACCTCCTCTTCATCGGCGCCTACGGGCACTCGCGCATCATCGAGATGGTCCTCGGCAGCACGACCGAGTACGTGCTGCGCAACAGCCCGGCCCCGGTCTTCCTCACGCGCTAGCGCTCAGCGGGCGTGGTCGCCGGCGTCGGGAGGCGGCGGAGGCACCGCGTCGTCCGACGGTGGCACGCTGCCGTTGCTGCGAAGGCGTCCGACACGCGCCTCGAGCGCCTGGATCGTGCGCTCTATGCGGCGCATCTCCTGCCGGAACGTCGGATGCGAGGTGACCGCTTCCACCGAGCGGCGCACCACGTCGTCGACGCGGTGCTGCAGCTCACCCAGACGGTCCGAGACGTTCGTCAGCTCCTGCACGCGCGAGCGGGCGCGCTCGGGCGCCGTGCGGATGGCCTCCATGCCGCGGTCGACGGTCGCGGCGATCCCCTGGAGCGCCGCCTCGCCGTGCTGGATCAGGTTGCGCAGGAGCGGCAACGACAGGAAGCCGTTCTTCTTGCGCTCCTCTTCGAGGATGATCTGCGCGAACGTGACCGCCGTCAGATCCTCGCCGGACTCGTTCTCGACGATCTTCACCTCCTCGCCAGCCTTCACCCAGCGGGAGATCTCGTCGAGAGTGACGTAACGGCTCTCGCTCGTGTCGTACAGCTTGCGGTTGCTGTACCGCTTCACGAGACGTGGCATGTGAGTGCAGCTACCATTGGTCGGCCCTGCCGATCAATACCGGTAACATTGACCGGCCGGTCGGGTGGCGCTATGCGCCGGCGACGCATGGAGCGTTTCGTCGCCGCCGTCGTGCAGATGTCGTCGGGCGGCGACCGCGCGGCGAACGTTCGGCGCGCCGGCGCGCTCGTCCGAGCCGCCGCGGAGCGCGGTGCACGTCTCGTCGTTCTTCCCGAGGTGTTCGCCTGGCGCGGGACGGACGTGAACGACCCGAGCGCGGCCGAGACGGTGCCCGGACCCACCACCGCGACGATGTCGGCGCTCGCGCGGGACCTCGGAATCTTCCTCTGCATGGGCTCGATCCTCGAAGCGGTCACGGGCCAAGCGCGCCGCTACAACACGAGCTGCGTCGCCGATCCCTCGGGCGCGCTCGTCGCGACCTACCGTAAGATGCACCTCTTCGACGTCGAGCTGCCGGGGCGCGTGGCGGTGCGCGAGTCGGCAACGCGTCTTGCGGGCGACGCGCCCGTCGTGGTGCCCACGGCGCTCGCGACCCTCGGCTGCTCGATCTGCTACGACTTGCGTTTTCCAGAGCTGTATCGCCGGCTTGCGAGGGACGGCGCCGAGGTCCTGCTGGTCCCGTCGGCGTTCACCAGGCCGACCGGCGCGGCGCACTGGGACGTGCTCTGCAGGGCGCGCGCGATCGAGAACCAGTGCTACCTGCTGGCGGCGAACCAGACGGGTCGGAGCCCCCACGGGCACGACGACCACGGCAACTCGATGATCGTCGACCCCTGGGGTACCGTCGTCGCCCGCGCCGACGACGGCGAGGGCATCGCCACCGCGGAGCTCGACGGGGCCCACCTGGCGCGCGTGCGGCAGGAGCTCCCGGCGCTCGCGCACCGCCGGCTCCCGCCGGCCTAGCTTGCGAGGAGGATCGTCTCGACGGCCAGGATGAGTCCGCAGACGTAGGTGCCGACCGCGCCCGTCGCCCGCAGGGGCTGCGGCTTGGCGAGGGTAGGCGACATGATCATGCCCGCCGCGTGCAGCACCCGTGAGAGGGCCGCGATGACGAAGACCCATCCGAGCCACGCGGCAGGCTGCCGCGAGCCCACGAAGAGGATCAGGATCGCGAGCATCGGATTGAACTCGGTCGCGTTCCCGTGCGCGCGGATCATCTTGTAGAGGCGATCCGCCGGATCGGGATTGAACCCGATCACGGTGTTGGTCGCGCCGCGCGTCATCGATACGGCGATCCCGAGACCGAACACGAGCAGACCCAGTATTCCCGCACACACCGCTGCCAGGTACATGGTCGTCCCCCTTTCTTCTGGATCACGTCCGGCGGCGGCGCCGGATCGCGCCGCCCGCCATGTCCGTGACGATGTCGTTCGCCGCCTGCGCCGGATCGGACGCCTCCAGCACCGGCCGCGACACGACGATGTGGTCCGCGCCGGCGGCGATCGCGTCGCCCGGCGTCATCACCCGCTTCTGATCGTTGACGTCCGCACCTGCCGGGCGGACGCCCGGCGTGACGATCAGGAATTTCGGCCCGCACGCGCGACGGACCGCGGCGATCTCGCGCGGTGACGCGACCACGCCGTCGAGGCCCGCGCGCTGCGCGAGCCGCGCCAGGCGCACGACCTGCGCCTCGACCCGGCTCGCGATCCCGACCTGGCGGAGGTCGCGGTCGGCGAGGCTCGTCAGCACCGTGACGGCGATGATCTGCGGTCGCGGCAGCCCTTCGGCGCGACACACGCGCGCCACCGCGGCCGCGGTCGCTTCCATCATCGCGAGGCCGCCGCTCGCGTGCACGTTGAACAGGCGGACGCCGAGCCGGGCCGCTTCCACGCCGGCGGCCGCGACGGTGTTCGGGATGTCGTGGAACTTGAGGTCCAGGAAGACGTCCGCGCCCGCCGCCTGCACCATGCGCACGACGTCCGGACCGCCGTGGACGAAGAGCTGCTTGCCGACCTTGTAGTAGCGGACCACCTCACCCAAGCGGCGAATCAGCCGTGCGGCCGCACGGGTCGAATCGACGTCGAGACCGACGATCAGGCGGTCGCGGAGGCGCGCGTCAGCGGGCGCCGACGAGCTCCACGACCCGCTTGGCGATCTCGCCAACCGGCACCTCCTGCGCCTCCTTCGCCGCGCGAGGCTTCAGCTCCACACATCCCTTCTGCAGCGCACGCGGCCCGATCGTGACGCGTGCGGGAATCCCAATCAAGTCGGCGTCCTTGAACTTGGGACCCGGCCGCTCCTCGCGGTCGTCGAGCAGCGTGTCGACGCCCGCGGCCTCGAGCTCGGTCGCGATGCGCTCGGCGGTCTCGCGCAGCGTGGCGTCGGCGACGTTCACCGGGATCACGTGCGCGCCGAACGGGGCCAGCGGCGCGGGCCAGACGATGCCCGCGTCGTCGTGGTGCTGCTCGATCGCCGCGGCGACGGTGCGCGTGATCCCGATGCCGTAGCAGCCCGTCACGATCGGCCGCTCGACGCCGTCCGCGCCGAGGTACATCGCCTTCATCGGCTCGGTGTAGACGGTGCCGTTGTAGAACACCTGGCCGACCTCGATGCCGCGGTGGGCGCCGAACGTCCCGCGCCCGCAGCGCGGGCAGATGTCGCCGGCGACGGCCTGCCGCAGATCGGCGAAGGTGACGCCGGAGAGATCGCGCTCCTGGTCGATGCCGGTCGTGTGATGGTCGGCCTGGTTCGCGCCGCTCACCATGCCGCGCGCGCCGCGCAGCGAGGCGTCGGCGACGATGCGCGCCGAGAGCCCGACCGGCCCCGCGAACCCGACCGGCGCGCCGGTGGTGCGCGTGACGGTTGCCTCGTCTGCGAGTGTCACCGCCTGGCCGCCGAGCGCGGCCTTCACCTTGGTCTCCGACGCCTGGTGATCGCCGCGCACGAGCACGACGACGACGTCCCCCGCGGCCGTCTGGTAGACGAGCGTCTTGATGAAGCGCTCGGCCGGCACGCCGAGGAACGCGCTCACCTCTTCGACGGTCCGCTTGCCCGGCGTCGCCACGCGCTCGAGGGCGCCGCCGCTCGCGGTGGGTGGCGGCACCGCGCGCACCTCGGCCTTCTCGACGTTCGCCGCGTAGCCGCAGGCGTCGCAGGCGACGATCGCGTCCTCGCCCGAGGCCGCGAGCACCTGGAACTCATGCGACATGTCGCCGCCGATCGCACCGGTGTCCGCCTCGACGGCGCGGAACGTGAGCCCGCAGCGCTCGAAGATGCGCGTGTACGTGTCGTACATCACGCGATACTCGCGTTCGGCGTCGGCCCGGTCGACGTGGAAAGAGTACGCGTCCTTCATGAGGAACTCGCGCCCGCGCATCAGGCCGAAGCGCGGGCGCACCTCGTCGCGGAACTTCACCTGGATCTGGTAGAGGTTCTTCGGCAGATCGCGGTAGGAGCGGATCTCGCGCCGGACGAGGTCGGTCACCACCTCCTCGTGCGTCGGCCCGAAGCAGAAGTCGCGATCGTAGCGATCCTTCAGGCGCAGGAGCTCGCGCCCGTACTTGTCCCAGCGCCCGCTTTCCTGCCAGAGCTCGGCCGGGATGACGGTCGGCATCAGGATCTCCTGCGCGCCCGCCCGATCCATCTCCTCGCGGACGATCCGCTCGACGCGATGTACGGCGCGCACGCCGAGCGGCAGCAGGTCGTAGATGCCGCGTGCGACCTGGCGGATCATGCCGGCACGCACGAGGAGCTTGTGGCTCACGACCTCCGCATCGGCTGGATCCTCGCGGAGCGTCGGCGCCAGATAGGAGGAGAGTCGTCTCACGGCCGGCCGGTGATAGCCTGCGGCGCCGGTCGCCGCCAGTCTTCAGCCGGCGGCCGGCTTGTGCGCCTCGTCCTGGCACTGGAGCATCAGCCCGCCGTGGCTCCAGGCCGCGCCCGACGCCATCGCCATCGCGACGAAGATGACCTCCGCGAGCTCCTTCTCCGACGCGCCCGCCTTCTCGGACTTCTTCACGTGCGCGTCGATGCACCAGGGGCACTGCGTGATGTGCGCGATGCCGAGCGCGATCAGCTCCTTCGTCTTCACGTCGAGCGCGCCGGCTTCGAACGCCTTGCGGTCGAAATCGAGCCAGGACCGGTACACCTCGGGGGCGAGCTCGCGCATGCGCTTGAACTGCCGCCCGACGTCGACGCCGTGGAACACCATGGGATCCTCCTTTCGCTGCGTCGGTCCTATCTCACTTCATCGGCCGGCGGTATGCTGCGTCGATGCCGACGATCGTCGTCCACGGAGGCGCGGGCGAGGATCCGCCCGGCGAGCGCGCGGCGCGCGCCGGCGGCGTCGAGCGTGCCGCCGACGTCGGGGCGGCGGTCCTCACGCGGGGCGGCACGGCGCTCGAGGCGGTCGTCGAGGCGGTCGCCGTGCTCGAGGACGACCCGCTCTTCAACGCAGGCCTCGGCTCGGTGCTGACGCAGGAGGGCACGATCGAGATGGACGCCTCGGTGATGGAGGGCGCAGCGCTCGGTGCCGGGGCCGTCGCGACGGTGCGCGACGTCGCGAATCCGGTCCGCGCCGCCCTGGCGGTTCTGCGCGAGGGACGGGAGGTGCTCATGGTCGGCGAGCCGGTCCACGCCATCGCGGAACGGCACGGCCTCCGCATCGTGGCGCCGGACGCCCTCGTGACGCCGGAGGCCCTAGCGCGGTGGCGACGTCGCCGGGCGACCGCCGGGAACACGGTGGGCGCGGTCGCGGTCGACACCCACGGTCACGTCGCCGCGGCGACGTCGACGGGCGGGGTCGCCGGCAAGCGCCGGGGCCGCGTCGGCGACAGCGCCGTCATCGGTGCGGGCACCTACGCCGACGACGCCACGGGGGCCGTGTCGGCGACCGGCCCCGGCGAGGCGATCATCCGGCTGGGCCTCGCGCGCGTCGCGCTCGCCTGCGTCGCGGCGGGCATTGCGCCGGCCGACGCCACGACCCGCGCGCTCGCCCTGCTCCGCGAGCGGACCGGCGCCGAGGCGGGTCTCATCGTGGTCGCGCGCGACGGAACGCCCGGCGTCGCCTTCACCACCGCCGGAATGCCGGCCGCCGTGCGGCGATCGTGAGCCCTCAGGCCGAGAACAGGTAGCCGTCCTCGAGACGGAGCACGCGGTCGGCGATCTCCGTGACGCGCGGGTCGTGCGTCACCACGACGAGCCCGGCGCCGGCCCCCGTCGCCAGCGCCCACAGCTCGCGGACGACCTGCGCGCCGCTCGCGGAGTCGAGGTGCGCGGTCGGCTCGTCGGCGAACACGACCCGGGGCTGGAGCGCGACTGCGCGAGCGACGGCGACCCGCTGCCGCTCGCCGGGCGAGAGCGCGGCGGGATAGTGGTCGCCGCGCCCGCCCAAGCCGAGCCGTTCGAGCAGCTCTTCGGAAGTCTTGAGCGCCTCGGCCTTCGGGGTGCCTGCGGCATAGAGGACGAGCGCCACGTTCTGGCGCGCACTGAAGTGTTCGAGGAGGAGCCCGCGCTGGAAGACGAAGCCGATCTTCTTCAAGCGTGTCGCCTGCCGGACCGACTCCGGCGCCGAGGCGATGTCGACGCCGTCGAGCCACATCTCGCCGCGATCGGGCCGCAAGAGGGCGCCCAGCATCGAGAGGAGCGTCGTCTTCCCGGATCCCGACGGACCCGTGACGACGATCGTTTCGCCGCTCTCGATGTTGAGCGACGCGTCGACGACGGCGCGAATCGGCGCCGGGCCGCCGGCGTCCCAGGTCTTGGCGAGACGCACCGCGCGCAGCAGCTCAGACACGGAACACCAGCGCCGGATCGATGCGCGCCACCACGCGCGCGGGAATGCTGGAGGCGATCGCTCCCACCACGACCGCTCCGCCCGCGACGCCGAGCGTGAGCCAGCTCGGCATGGTGGTCACGAAGCGCGGCTCGAGCATGCCGACGGCGGCCGAGAGGAGCCAGCCGATCAGCAGGCCCGCACCGACTCCGACGCCGGTCGCGATGCCGCCCTGCGCGAACGCGGCCCCCAGCACCGCACGGTCCGGCAGGCCGAGCGCCTTCATGAGGCCGTACTCTTCGCGCCGCTCCATCGTGACGTTGTAGAGCGTCAGGGCCACGACCATGCCGCCGACCGCGCACGCGATGCCGACCACGATGGCGATGAGCGGCAGGACGATCTGGCGCGTCAACGCCTGATTTGCGGACCGGAACGCCTCCCGCGTCATCGCGTGCATCCCGTCTTCCTGGTTGATCCGGTTGATCACCTCGTCGACGCCCAGCTCCGTCCCGACGTGCACGAAGACGTAGCTCGGCTCCTGGATGCCGCCGAGGACCAGCGTCCCACGCTGCACGAACGCGTACGTCCCGAGGACGGCGTTGCCGCCCGACGAGATGCCGACGATCTTCAGGTTCGCGACACCGACCTTGAGCACGTCGCCGATCGTCACGCGGAGGTCGTGCGCCAGCACCTCGTCGATGACGATCTCGTCGAACTCGGGCCGCGCCTTGCCCGCCACCATGCGCACGGGCATGCCGAACTCGGCCCGCCGCCCGACGCCGACGAGATAGACGAGCGCCTGGCGGCCGTTGCGCTCGAGCCACGCGAGCCGGCCGTACAGCTCGTATGCCCGCTCGACGCCGGGGAGCTTCCGCAGCGCCTCGGCGGCATCCTTCGAGAGGTGCGACGACGAGTGCAGCATCGTCGCCGAGCCGCCCGACTCCGCCACCACGATCTCGCCCGGCAGCGAGCGCGGGTAGCGGATCATCGCCTCGAGCAGCCCGAGATAGAGACCGCCCGCGACGAAGACCAGCATGACCGCCGACGCGACCGCCCCCATTGCGGCGACGAAGCGCCCCGGCTGCCGGCGCACGGTCTGCCAGGCGAGCTCGAACACCGATCCGCTCCGGCCGGCTACTGCTTGGCGAGCTTGATGGTGGTCTTGGCGATCTTGCCCGGCAACCTGATCTTCATCTTCGCCGCGAAGTTCGACCCCTTGTATTTCGCCGTCGCGGTCCACGATGGACCGCCGCCGCCGCAGGTCCCCGTACCCCGGCCGGTCACCTTCTTCTTCCCCTTGTTCTTCACGGTGACGGAGCCGAAGGTGGCGTCCTGGCGCGTGAAGCCGAGGGTCGTGTCGGTGAAGTCGACGCCCTTCACGAGCGTCAGCGTGGTCGGCATCACGGTGCACTGTCCGAAGACCCCGCCCGTCGCGCTGTACACGATGACCACCGTGTTCGCGTCGGGCGCCGTGATCGCCGCGTTGACCGTGCCGGTCGGGTGCGGGTTGAACGATTTGTTCTCCCACGTCCCCGTCCAGTTCCCCACCAGCGTCGCAGGGTCGGTCGCCGCACGCGCGGTCCCGGCGACGAGCCCGATTCCGACTACCACCACCAACCAGGCACGCACCATCATGAGACCCGGCTACCACTCCTCGTGGGAGCGATCAATGGCGTTCGCGCGTGCTGGCGCTCGAGAACGCGATCGACGAGGCGGATGAGGCGATCCCCCGGCGTCGCGATGCGGCAGCGCGCACCGCCATGAACGAGCCCGACGACCCGTCCGAGCAGGTCGACGAGCGGCGCGCCGGAATCGCCCGGCGTCCCGTCGATGCTGGTGAAGAGCGCGTTCGGGAGGTGGGGTAGCGACGGGCACTCGCCGACCCGATCGAGGCGCGCCGCCTGCCAGCGCGGTCGCACAGGATTGCCGTGGAAGTAGAGCACTGTGCCCGTGATCGGAATCCGGCGCACGATGCCGAGGGGCGTCACGGCTGCCGGCTCGTCGAGCACGAGCACGACCTGGTCGGCGACGTCGTCCTCGGCGACGACGACTGCGTGTCGCTCCACGCCGGCCACGCGCACCCGCAACGACTTGCCGTCCTCGACGCAGTGCTTCGCGGTCGCGATCAGCCACGGGCTCTCGACGACGGCGCCGGTGCAGCGCGCCGGCAGCACCTCGACCGTCGCTGCGCCGAGCGCGTCGCGGACCGGGCGCGGCACGGGCGGCGGGTTCGCGTAGGCCGTGGCCGCGACGAGGACGAGGACGCAGCGCACGAGCCGTCGCACGGTCCTACCCGCGCGTCCCGAGCCACCGCTCGAGCCCGGGCTGCGCGCGCGTGCGCAGGCCGGCATTCAAGCGGAACACTTCGAGCGCCTGCTTGATCGCCCGCGCCGCCTCCGGGAGCGGATGCTTCTTGAAGAAGTCCCGCACCTCGCGGGCGTAGCGCGTCTCGCGCAGCGCCGGCGTCGCGTCGACCAGGCGCGCCAGCATGAGCGGGGGAAGGCGCTTGCGGAGCGGCGTCCATTTGCGGGTGAGGAACGTCCACGCCTGGCGCTGGCCGGCCGGGTTCGCCAGCATGCGCATCAGGATGAACGCGACGTCCTGCGTGGGGATGTCCGGTGTGAGGGTGGCGGCGAGCGTGTCGGCGATCGCCTCGGCGTTCCGGAAGCTCGCGAGGGCGAGCAGGAAGCGCCGCCGCTCCTGCGGCGTGCGCGCCTCGGCGACGACCTCGCGGTAGCGCCGGTAGCGCCCGGCGCTCCCCATGCGCGCCGCCAGGTGCGCGACCGGGTCGGCGAGGTTCGGCTCGAGGGAGCCGCGATCGACGAGGTAGCGCTCGAGGTGCCGGCTCGCCTCGTTCATGACGGCGGGCGTCTCGGCGACGCCGCCCACGATGCGCAGGAGCGCGGCGCGGCGCAGGCGGACGTCGTCGCTCTCGTTCGCGGCCGCCCGCCAGCCGAGCCGCTCGAATGCGGGCAGGAAGCGACGCGCGATCCAGCTCCGCAGCGCCGCCTGCGCCGGCGTGCCGTCGCCGGCGATCTGCTCGTCGACGAAGCCGAGCGGACCCGCGATGCCGTCGAGGACGTCGTAGTCGGTCTCGTCGCCGAGCGCGTCGACGACGTCGAGGTAGCTCTCGATCGTGGCCTTGGCGGCGCGCACGAGCGCCCACTGGTCGCCGACGAGCGCGAGCCGCTCGACCGCCGTCAGCTCGCGAAGATGCTCGACCAGCGCCGCGCGCGTCCCGACGTCGTGCAGGACGCGATAGAAACCGCCGGCGGCGGCGTTGCCGTAGATCCACTCGGGCTTCGTCGCGCCCAGCGGAAGCGGCTGCGCGGTCTTGTCGACCAGCGCCCGTTCGAGTCGTCCGCCCGGCAGCTTCGCGACCAGCGGCACGGGCCAGCGCGTGCGGCGCTTCGCCGCCGGCACGGCGGGATCGGCGAAGAAGCGCTCCTGGCGCACCTTCACGCCGTCCTTTCCGGAGGCGTCGATCGCGACCAGCGGGAACCCCGGCTGCGCGATCCACGCCTGAGCGACGCGCGTCACCTCTTTCCCCGACGCCTCTTCGAGCGCACGCCAGAGATCGGACGCGACGGCGTTCCCCTCGCGATGGCGCTGCATGTAGATGCGCACGCCGGCGCGGAAGGTGTCCGGGCCGAGGTAGTGCTCGATCATGCGCACGACGGCGGCGCCCTTCTCGTACGTGATGAGGTCGAAGTTCTCGGTCGCCTCGGCGACCGAATGGACCGGTGCGTAGATGGGATGCGTGTTCGCGAGCGCATCGAGCCCGAGCGCGCCTGCGCGATCGTGCTCGAAGCCCTGCCACATGCGCCACTCCGGCTTCCAGGCGTCGACCACGCGGTAGGCCATCCAGGTGGCGAACGCCTCGTTCAGCCACAGGTCGTCCCACCAGGCCATGGTGACGAGGTCGCCGTACCACATGTGCGCGAGCTCGTGCGCGATCACTTCCGCGGCGCGCTTGCGCTCGGCGATGGACACGGTCGCCGGGTCGAGGAGGAGCAGCGTTTCGCGGAAGAAGACGGCACCCGCGTTCTCCATCGCGCCCGCCTCGAAGTCGGGCACCGCGATCAGGTCGAGCTTCGTGTACGGGTACGCGATGCCGAAGTACTCCTCCAGGCGGCGAAGCGCCTCGACGCCGGCCTCGAGCCCGAAGTCGGCGAGATGCGCCTTGCCGGGCACGTGCCAGACGCGCACGGGCGTCGATCCGCACTGCCGCGGTGCGGTCGCCTCGAGCGGCCCCACCGCGAGCGCGAGGAGGTACGACGAGAGCGGCGGCGTCGGCGCGAAGCGCACCGTGCGCCGTCCGTCTCCCGCGGGCTCCTCCCGTTCGACGGGCGCGTTGCCGACCACGGCGTCGCCGGCGCGGGCCGTGACGGCGACGCGCCAGCGCGCCTTCATCGCGGGCTCGTCGAAGCACGGCAGCACGCGGCGCGCGTCCGCCGTCTCGAGCTGCGTGAACGCGTACGGCCGGCCGTTCGCGGATGCGGCATAGAGGCCGCGCAGGTGCTGGTTCAGCTTGCCGTGGTAGGCGAGCGTCAGGGCGACGTCGCCGGCCGGGAGCGGCTTCGCGAAGCGCAGGGTCGCGGTCTCGTCGTGCGGCTGGAGGCTCGCCTTCACCGCCACCTCGGTGCCGTTCGCCCGCGCCGTGGCGCGCGTGATCGCGAGGTCGGCGGCGTGGAGCGTGATCTCCTTGCGCGCCTTCGCGAGCCCGAGCCCGATCGTCACCTCCCCCGTGAAGGTTCCGGCATCGAGGTCCGGCGTCACGTGCAGGTCGTACTCGCGCGGCCGGACGTCCGGCGCGAGACGGAAGCGGGAGGGACGGGAAGCCTTCGTCGGCATGGCGGTCGGTCTAGCGGCGAGGGGACGGGCGCGCAACGGAGTGCTGGTGTCGCGAGTGCGCGGCGGGGCGGGTGCCCGGGGGGTGCAGCGTTCGCTCCCCGATAATCGCTCGGCGCTGCACCC
>DATJZY010000082.1 GCA_035577985.1 Candidatus Eisenbacteria bacterium | reverse complement strand
AGCTAAGGCACGGCCGGCAAGAGGCACGGGCTCGTGCTCAGTCTCGGTCTCGCGCCAACGGGACCTCGGTCAGCAACCCCGAGCTCCGTGCCTCCTCCCGGCGCCTGCACTCTAGCCCGGGCGACAAGACACAAGCGTCAGTCGGTCGCGGCCGCGAGGTCGTTCTCGGTCACGTGCTCGACGGGCGTTCCCTTGAAGCGCACGTTGATGCTGGCCGTGAACGGCACGCCGCGGAAGCGGCCGCCGCCGCGCAGCGCGAAGGCACCCCGCAGGTGCGCGTCGTCGACGAGGCGGATCCACCCCGTGCGCCGCCTCAGGCGCACCGGGGGAAAGCAGGCCAGGAACGCCTGGCGCTCCTCCTCGAAGTTCGCCGGCATGAGGAGCGTCTTGCCCGCCCGTCCCGGGGTCATCATGCCGAGCTCGTCGACGGCCGACGCCGCATCGCACCCGGCGAACTGCGGCAGGCGGTACCGCCTCGCTTCGTCGACGATCAGCACCTCGCCGAAGCGCTGCCGCCGCGTCGCCGAATTGCCGAGCGCCGACACGGTCGTGGTCGTCTTGCCCGCGAGCAGCCAGCACTCGAGCGGGTCGTTCCTGCACTTGTGCGACCCCGGGTCGCACGTGTCGCGCGTGCACAGGTCGTCGTCGGCGCAGTCGGCGTCCTCGTGACAGCAGTCGGGGACGGTCTCGAAACCGCAGCCCACGAAGTTGGTGAAGCTGCCGCAGACCGACGCGACGCACGGGTCGCCGGACGCAGGACACGTGACGGGCTTGTAGATGCACGCGCCGTGCTCGCACGTGTCGGTCGTGCAGATGTCGGCGTCGTCGCAGAACCTCGGCGGCCCGGGAATGCAGAGCGCCGTGAAGCAGGTGTCCCCATTGCTGCAGAAGTTCCCGTCGTCGCAGGGCTTGCCGACGACGTCGAAGGCGACGCCGCAGGCGCCGGTGAGCGGATTGCACACCCCGACCTGGCACTGGTTGCCACCCGGGCAGTCGTCGGGTGCGGTGCCGATGCAGCGGCCCGCCTGACACGCATCGCCGATCGTGCACGGGTTCTCGTCGTCGCAGCTCGTGCCGTCGTCGGCGCTCGCGCACCCGGGATCGCCGCGCTGGTAGCGCAGGCTGCCGTGGAAGCCGGCGGTGGCGGCGGGGCACTTGCCCTCGAAGTCGACCGAGAGCGTCACGAGGTCGCCCTGCGCGTCGGTCGCGATGTCGTTCACGACGAAGCGCCCGACGAGGTCGAAGCACCAGCCCGCCGCTTCGACGACGAGATACGGCGCATCGAGGCCGTTCGAGACCATCGTGTTCTCGTACACGCCGGCCACGAGCGGGTAGCCCGGCCGCGGTCCGATGAAGATGCGCGCGGCGTATGCGCCGTCGACGTATACGGAGACGGCCTGGCGCGGCGTTCCGCTCAGCAGGTCGCGCTGTGCTTCGAAGGTCGCCCGCGGCTCGGCGAGCACGTCGAGCTGGCCGAAGGTCACCGTGTCGCCCTGCTCGCTGTCGATGGCGAGGTAACTCCCGGCGCGTGCGAGCGGCGGCGCGGCCACCAGCGCGACGACCAGACTCACAAGAGCGATGCGCACCCGCGCCGAGGCATACCACCCCACGGCTCCGGTGGGTCAATGGCCGCGCCGCTGCGCTTCGAGCGTCGCGCCGACGCTCGAGAAGGTCGACACGAGGTACGGGACGATCACCGTGAGCCCCATTCTCGCGAGCCGGCCCGGAGGCAGGTCGCCGGCGAGGATCGCGTCGCCGTGGTTGATCGCGATCAGGACCGAGCCCACGACGACCGCGTATCCGCAGGCGCGGCGCACGATCGGGCGGGAGGTGGCGATCCGGAGCCAGGGGGCCATGCCGGGGTCTAGCACGAAATCCCCTCTTGAAACGAACGTTCGTTCTCCCATATGGTGCCCCCATGCCGCGCGACTACCAGCTCATTTCCGCCGACTCGCACGTCCTCGAGCCGCCCCACATCTGGACGACGTACATGCCGAAGAAGTTCCACGACAAGGTGCCGCGGGTCGTCCCCGACGGCGAGGGCGGCGAGGCGTGGCAGTTCGCGCCCGACATCCCACCCGCACCGATCGGCATCTACGCGTCGGCCGGCCGGGCGCACGACGACATCCGGTGGACGGGCGTCACGTTCGCGGCCGCGAACCAGGGAAACTTCCGCGGCGAGCCGCGCCTGCAGGAGCAGGACGTCGACGGCGTCGACGCCGAGGTGCTCTTCGGCTCGGCGCGCATGATGAGCCACTTCTTCTCCGACCCCGATCCCGAGTTCCAGCTCGCGGGGGTGCAGGCCTACAACAACTGGCTCGTCCAGGAGATCATGAAGGTCGACCCGAACCGCTTGATCGGGCTCGCCGCGATACCCGCGCTCGACACGAAGGCGGCGATCGCGGAGATGGAGCGCTGCCTCAAGCTCGGCTTCCGCGGGGTGTGGCTCAACACCTTCCCGTCGGTCGGCGACAAGATCGGCCCCGACGACGATCCCTTCTGGGACGCGTGCCAGCAGACCAAGGTGGCCGTGCACTTCCACGTGCGCGTCATGCGCAAGGTCGCGAAGCCGAAGCCCAAGGGCAAGCGCGGCGATGATCTCACGGGGCTCGCGAACGTCGGCGCCGCCGACATGATCACCGACATGCCGGAGATCATCAGCTCGGGCGTGCACGACCGCTTCCCGGAATTGAAGTGGGTCGCTGTCGAGACGGGCTCGGGCTGGATCCCGTACATCCTGGAGCAACTCGACGACCGCTGGTGGCGCAACAAGAGCTGGCTGCCCGTCAAGCTGAAGCACGAGCCCAGCTACTACTACCGCCGCAACTGGATGTCGGCCTTCATGATCGACCACTACGCCGTGAAGAACCGCCACCTCCTCGGCGTCGACAACCTCATGTGGTCGACCGACTACCCGCATCACGGCTGCGACTGGCCCCAGACGCGCAAGACCGTCGACGAGATGTTCCGCGGCGTGCCGGACGACGAGCGCCGCAAGATGACGGCGCTCAACGCTGCCAAGCTGTACGGGCTCGCCTGAGGCGCGACGGCGCGCGGCCGCGTGATGTCGACGTCGACCGCGCCCGAGGCGTCGCTCCTTCGCTCGCTCCTGTTCGCGCCGGCGACGAAGGCCGAGCGCCTCGCCAAGGCGGCGATCTCCGGCGCCGACGCCGTCATCGCCGACCTCGAGGACGCCGTGGCGCCGGCCGAGAAGGACGCGGCGCGGGGGAGCGCCCTCAGGTGGCTCCGCGGCCCGGCCGCGCCCGCCGTCGCGCGCTGCCTTCGATCGAACGGGCTGCGGACGCCGGAGGGCCTGCGCGACGTGCTGGCGCTCGTCGAGTCGGGGGCGGCGCCCGACTTCCTCGTCGTCCCGAAGGTCGAGAGCCCGCAGGAGCTGGGCATCCTCGACGCGCTCCTCGCCGGACCGACCCGCTTCCTGCCGCTCATCGAGACGGCGCGTGGGCTCTCGCGAGCCGAGCGCATCGCCGCCCATCCGCGCGTCGCCGGGCTGCTGCTCGGCGGCGCGGACCTCGCCGCCGATCTCGGCGCCACACTCGACTGGGAGGCCCTTCTGTGGGCCCGGTCGCGCCTCGTGCAGGCGGCGGCGACCGCCGGCGTCGCCGTCATCGACGTGCCGCACCTCGTGCTCGAGGACGGCACCGCGCTCGCCGCGGAGTGCGCCCGCGTCCGACGCCTCGGGTTCACCGGCAAGCTCGCGATCCATCCGAAGCAGGTCGCGGCGATCAACGCCGCCTTCACGCCGGCAGGCGACGAGGTGCTGCGCGCCCGTCGTATCGTCGACGCGGCCGAAGCCGCGGGCGGCGGCGTGTGCGTCGTCGACGGCAAGATGGTGGACGCACCCGTCCTGCGCGCGGCGCGCCGTACCCTCGCGCTCGCCGCTCGCCGGCCGTCCTAGGAACGACCCAAGACTCCGTCTTGGGTCGGGGGCGAGAATGATGCGCTCGTGGTACGCGCGACCGGCATGCCGCGACCGGCGAAGCCGGCGCGGCACACTCGCTACGCGCGGGAACATCGTTCCCGTCGAACGTAGGCCGTCATCGCGCTGCAACCCATCGCGCGTATTTCGCCTGCCGCGCCAGCTTCGCTGGCCGCGGCATGCCGGTCGCGCGTGCCACGAACGTGGCACTCTCGCGTCTGCCCCGACCCAAGACGTAGTCTTGGGTCGGCTTCTTAGTCGCTCTTCGCCTTGAACGACGTCGCGGTGTTCTGCTGCGCCGCCGAGAACGTCGACTCCCAGCAGGCGCCGCCCTCCGCCTGGAGCTGGACGCGCACCGGCGTCGTGAGGCCCGTCGGCGGCAGCGCGAGGCCGAGGTTCGGCCCCTTGCCCTTGAAGCTGATCTTCGCCTTCCCGGCCGCGCCGGACAGGAGCGTCATCTTGTCGGCGCCCTCGGGGGTCCGATCCTTGTCCTTGTACTTGAAGCCCTTCGTCCCGATCGGCTTCCAGCACGCGAGCGGACCGCACGCGCCGCCCGCCGGCATGTCGGGCGAGATGACGAGATGGGTGCCGTTCTGGTCGAACACGCACAGCGTGTAGTCGGTCGTGCCCATCGGATCGCCGAAGTCGGCGAACATGGTCTCTGCGCCCTGCGTCCACTTCCACGACACGAGATCCGACGTGCTCACGGACGAGTCCTTCAGCAGGAGCTTCGCACGACCGGTCGAGATCGGCACGCGGCAGCCGAGCTTCGGCCCCACGACGCAGCCGCCCGGCTCGCACGTCTCGCACGGCCCGCAGCCGCCGGTCGCGCCGCCGCACACGCCAGCGCTGCACGCCTCGCCCGACGAGCACGCGTCGCCGTCGTCGCAGGGCGTTCCGTTCGGCACCAGCTGGTCGGTGGGACAATTCGGATTGAACCCGTCGCAGCTCTCGGCGACGTCGCACTGCCCCGTCGCCGCGCGACAGAGGGCCGTGCTCTTCTGATCGGGCGGGCACTCGTTGTTGAAGCCGTCGCACGACTCCGCCAGGTCGCAGACGCCCGCCGCCGGACGGCAGACGCCGGTGCTCTTCGTGTCGTCCGGGCACAACGGTGAGAGCCCGTCGCAGGCCTCGGCCAGGTCGCACGAGCCCGCCGCAGGACGGCAGAGGACGAACGCGGGCATCACGCTGTCGAGCGGGCACGCGCCGTCGACGCCGTTGCAGACCTCCGTGTTGTCGCACCCGCCGACGGCGGCGCGGCACGTCGTTCCCGCCGTACGCAGCTGACAGGTGGACGTGCAGCACGATCCCTGCGTCCCGTTCCCCGCCCCGTCGTCGCACTGCTCGAGGTAGCTGGGTCCGCCGTCGAGGACCCCGTTGCCGCACAGCGAGGTCAGCGTGACGGTGACGAAGTGCCCGTCGTCGGCCTGGACCCGCGGCGGGTTCCCCGGGTAGTCGCCGGCCGTCTCGGTGCTGTCGTCGGACGTGCCGCCCATGCGCACGGCGGCCTCGTCGCCGGCCGCGGGGCTGAATGCCTCCTGGTTCCACGTGAAGCGCAGCGTATGGGCCTGCGCGCTCCCGTTGCTCACGCCGAAGATCGCCGCCGACGCGGTCTGGTCGAAGGCCACCGTGATGGGATCGAAGACGAGCGGGATGTCGTTCGCCCGGCCCGGGTCCGCGAGGTTGAGCGTCCCCGTGGTGAGCGTCCCGCCGGTGAAGCTGCCGGCGAGCGCTGACATGTCGGCGAAGTGATCGGCGACGAAGATGTTGTCCTCGATCAGGTGCAGATCGCCCTTGCGATGCGTCGCGACGACCACGCGGTAGGCGCCGGGCGCGGTCACGCTGAAGCTGATCGTGTAGTCGGAGTCCAGGTGCTCGAGCCGGGCGTCGCCGAACAGCCCCGAATCGGCCGTCACCAGCGCCTTGTAGCGGGTCGTGAACGCGCTGGCCGTCGCCGCCGTCACCGTCACGAAGCTCTCGCGCTCGAAGCTCGGATTGACGCCGGGACCGCTCGTCTCGTCAGGGCTGTTGGCCGGGTTCGGGATCGCGGTGACGCCGGTGATCTGCGCGGTCGCGAGTCGGGCGACGACGAGCGTGACGAATACGACGAGACGGATCGATCCGGGCGCCATCTACGCTTCCCCCCTCTGGTTGGTCACCGGTCTGGCGGCGGAGGGCTACCACGACCACCCGCTCGGGTGTCAATGAAGATGCATGCCGATCGAGGGTTCGCTCCCACCGCGCGCCGCCGGCGGTCTGCCCGTGCTCGGGCACCTGCTACCCTTTCTTCGCAACCCGACGGCGTGCCTCGCGACGCTGCGCGCCAAGCACGGCGACACGTTCCTGGTCGACCTCATCGGCTTCCGGCTCCTGTTCGTGTTCGGTCCGATCGGGCTCCGCAGCCTCTACGGCCTCGCCGAGGAGGACGCGAGCTTCGGCGAGGCGACGCGCACGCTCCTCGGTCTGAAGCTGCCGCCGGAGCTGCAGGCCGGCGACCTCACCGTGTTCCAGCACCTCTTCAACCGCGAGCGGATGGAGAGCTACCTCGGGCACGTAAACGCCGCCGTCGACGACGCGCTCGCCGAGCTCGGCGACGGCGGCACGTTCGAGGCCTTCGCCCACATGAAGCGCCTCGTGCACCGGATCGGCTTCCGGTGCTGGGCGGGACGCGAGGCGGCGTCGCCGCCATATCTCGATCAACTGATCGCGTGCTTCGAGCGCTTCGATCCGGAGGAGGTGTTCGTCCGCCCGTCTGCGCTCTTCGTGACCATCCTCACGCGCAAGGCGCCCGAGCGCCGCGCGCTCCGCCGCGCCGCCGCGATCCTGGACGAGATCTGGGCCGCGCGGGAGCGGAGCGGCGCCCGCGAGGGCGACATGCTGGAGCAGCTCCACACGCTCTTCGCGGCCGATCCGCCCGCCGCCCGTGCCGAGCGCGTCGCGAAGAACGTGATGATCCTGCACCTGGCGTCGCTCGCGAACCTCTACGCGTCGCTCGCCTGGACGCTCGTGAACCTGCTCCAGTTCCCCGAGCATCGCGCCGCCGTCGAAGGCGAAGCGGCGGCGATCGGCGGCGGGAACCCGAACGGCCTCGTGCGCGACCAGCGCGCGCTGGCGGAGCTCGTCCTGCTCGAGTCGTGCGCGATGGAGTCGATCCGCCTGGCGCAGCGCTCGCTCACGCTGCGCAAGGTCATGCGCCCGTGCTCCGTCGAGACGGATCTCGGCGCCTTCGCCCTCGAGCCCGGCGCGTACGTCGCGACATTGCTCTCGGTGAGCAACGCCGCGTACGACACGCTGGGTCGCTTCGATCCCCGTCACTACGAGCGGGGGCGCCTCGCCGACCACGTCCGGGTGCCCGCCAAGGAGGCCGTGAGCACCTTCGGGCACGGACGGCACGCCTGCGTCGGCGAGCGCTTCGCCATGTCGGCGATCAAGATCGCCATCGTGCGCTACCTGGACGCGCTCGATCTCCAACCCGGGTTCGCGCGCGCCGCGGCGCCGACCGGACAGATGGGTGCGGTCGCACGCTCCGCGGCGCCCTGTCCGGTGCGCTACGCGCGCAAGCGGAGCTGAGCTCAGCGCCCGCGGACGAACAGCGCGATCGCCATCGCCACGCCGACGCAGACGACGAAGCCGCGCACGGTCGACGGCGGAAGGCCGCGCGCCACCCGCGCCGCGATCCAGCTCCCGGCGACCTGCCCCGCCGTCAGCACGGCCGCGTCCTTCCACGCGACGGCGCCGAAGCAAATGAAGTAGAGGGCCGCGATCCCGTTGATGAGGATCGCGTAGTAGTTGCGGAGCGCGATGGCGCGGTGGATCGCGACGAAGCCCGCGAGCGCCAGACCCGCCAGCATCATGATGCCGATGCCGGCGCCGAAGTAGCCCCCGTACACCGAGACGAGGAACTGGTACGTCATGACCGTGCCGAAGCGCGGCTCGTCGGGCATGCCGCCCCGCGAGGGCGGGCTCCGTCGTCGCGCGAGCGCGTTGATCGGGCCGGAGAGGGCGAAGAGCGCCGTCGCGAACAGAATGAGGTAGGGGACCAGCCACGAGAACACGGCCGACGGCGTGCGCAACAGCAGGACGGCGCCCACGACGCCGCCGGCGAGCGACGGGATCGTGCCCCACAGGATCCACTCGCGGAGCCCGATCAGGTCGCGGCGGTAGCCGTGGAGCGCGGCGACCGAGCCCGGCGACAGGGAGACCGTGTTGGTGGCGTTGGCGAGGATGGGCTCGCGCCCGAGCCACACCAGGATCGGGAAAGTGATGAGCGAGCCCCCGCCGGCGACGGCGTTGACGCCGCCGGCGACGAGCGAAGCGGCGAAGAGCAGGAGGGCGTCGGGCGCGGCCAGAGCCGCTTCCTGTATCGACCGTCACCGGGGCTGGTCAATTCCGATCGACCAGGAAGATTTTGGGTTGACCCCGCCACGATCGGGTGCGTATGCCGGAGGAGAAGAGAGGCGCGGGCGTGCGCCGCTCGCGCCGGGGAGGCTCGATGCTTCGTCGCGCGCTGTCGCTGCTGGTCGCCGTCCTGCTGCTCGCCGGTCACGCGGTGGCCCTCGCCGCCCAATGCACGACCCGCGACGATGCGCGCGTCCTCTCCCGCAGCGTGAAGAAACGGGCCGCTTGCGCGAGCCGCGCCTTCCGCTCGGCGACGGCGAGCAAGGCGTGCCTCAACCCGCCCGCGCCGCCCGCCTGCGCCGGCACGATCGTCGACGACACGATCGCGCTCGCCTTCGGCACGAACAACCCGCCGGCGGGCGTCATCGACCGCACGCTCACCCGCGACCAGTACCGGTGCCAGAAGCAGATCGGGAAGGCATCGGCGAAGTTCGTCGCCGACGAGGTGAAATATCTGATCCGCGGCTTCACCCTGGAGAAGGCGCAGACCATCGCGCGACGCCAGCTCGACCGTGTGCCGCTCAAGTGCGCCGTCCAGACCGTCCTCGATCCGAGCGGCGTCGTCATTCCGAGCGTCGGCGCGCCCTGCCAGGGCAACGTCGACCAGCCGGCGCGCGCCGTCCTCGAAGCGGACGGGCTCCGGGCCTGCCTGGTCGCCGCCCTCCAGACGCGCGTCGACGCGATCGTGCCCGCGCCGCCGGCGCGCCCGAACCTCATCATCATCCTCACCGACGACCAGCGCTGGGACACGACGGACCTGACCCACTCGCTCGACGGCGTGACACCGGTGATGCCGAACGTCGAGAACCGGCTCGCAGCCGCCGGCGTCAAGTTCCCGAACGCCTACGTGTCGACGGCGCTCTGCTGTCCGAGCCGCTCGAGCATCCTGCGCGGCGAGTACGCGCACACGACCGGGGTGCTCTCGAACACGCAGCCCATCGGCGGCGCCGCGAACTTCGACGACAGCTCCTCGCTCGCCACGTGGCTCAGCGCCGCCGGCTACCGCACGGGGCTCTTCGGAAAGTATCTCAACGGCTACAACACGCTGTGGACGCTACCCGCGCCGCCCTACGTCCCGCCCGGGTGGAACGAGTGGCACGCCTTCAAGGGCACGAAGTTCTACGACTACATCCTGGTCGAGAGCGGCGTCGACTATCCCGCGCCGACCGAGGTGTCGTACCCGTCGACGTGCACCAACTACACGGGATGCCCCGCCGATCAGCCCGGCGAGGATCCCTGCCCGTCGCCGCAGAACTACTCGACCGACGTCCTCGCCGCGAAGGTGCTCCAGTTCCTCGACCAGTCGGCGGGCCAGCCGTTCTTCCTCTACTTCGCGCCGTTCGCGCCGCACGCCCCGGCGTGCGCCGCGCCGGGCGACGAGGACTCCTTCGCCGCCCTGCCCGCGTGGCGACCGCCGAACTGGAACACCGAGCCCAGCCCCGATCCGCCGACGTGGGACGCGAACCTGTGCCCGATGGGCCAGGGCAAGATGAACAACATCGACAATTTCCGGCGCAAGCAGCTCGCGTCGCTCCAGGCCGTCGACCGCGCCGTCGGCGCGATCATGGACAAGCTGGTCGCGCTGGGCCAGGACCAGAACACCTTCATCCTGTTCACGGGCGACAACGGCTACTCCTGGGGCGCGCACTGCCACGCGCCCAAGCGCTGCCCGTACGACGAGTGCATGCACGTGCCGCTCGTGATCTCGTATCCACCGGTGACGACGCCGGCGCGCGTCGACACGCGGATCGGCCTCAACATCGACTTCGCGTTCACGTTCGGTGAGCTCGCGGGCGTGGTCCCGCCGATCCAGGAGGACGGCCGCAGCATGGTGCGGCTCGTCGACGACACCGAGCCCGCGTGGCGCACGGACTTCGTCTACGAGCAGTGGCTCGACCCCGACGACGAGGACAACGACGTCGTGCCGCCGACGCTCGCCAGCGTGCGCAGCGAGCAGTTCATGTACACCGAGTACGTGGGCGGCGAGACGGAGCTCTACGACCTCGTCGCCGACCCGTTCCAGCTGACGAACCTCACCAACGATCCAGCCTACGCGACCACCAAGGCCGACATGGCCGCACGCCTCCGCCAGCTCCGTCCCGACTGGACGCCGTGATCGGCGGGCGGGGCTCGCAGTCGCCGGGCTTGCGCCCGGACCCGCCGTCGACTACGCCTCGCCCGCCATGCGCGCTGCCGTCCTCGAAGAAGCGGGAAAGCCCCTCGTCGTCCGGAGCGACGTCACGATCGCCGACCCGCGTCCCGGCCACGTGCGCGTGCGCGTGAAGCACTGCGGGGTCTGCCACTCCGATCTCAGCATCGTCGACGGCGTCTTCCCGTCGCCGACGCCGATCGTGCTGGGGCACGAGGCCGCGGGCGTCGTCGACGCGGTCGGCGCCGACGTCGACGGGCTCGCGCCCGGTGATCCGGTCGTGCTGACGCCGGTCGCGCCCTGCGGACAGTGCTACTGGTGCGTGCGCGGCGAGCCGGGCGTGTGCGTCAACGCCGGCATGATCCTCACGAACACCTTCCGCGACGGCACGACCGGGCTCTCGCGCGGCGGC
>DATJZY010000081.1 GCA_035577985.1 Candidatus Eisenbacteria bacterium | reverse complement strand
GCCGGGATCGTCTCGTGCGCCGACACGATGAAGACGTCGCCCTTGCGCAGGCTTTCGGCCGGGACGGTCGTGATCGTTCCGTCGGGGCCGCGCTTCTTCCCCGTCGTCGTGTGCCGACTCTTCCGCAGCGTGTCCGCCTGGGCCTTGCCTCGCCCCTCGGCCATCGCTTCGGCGAAGTTCGCGAACAGGACGGTGAACCAGAGCCAGAGACTGATCTGAAGCACGAACGGCAACGCTCCCCCGCCGCGATTGAAGATCAGCTCCAGCGTGGTGACCGCCGCGCCCACCTCGGTGACGAACAGGACCGGGTTCTTCCACAGGTGGACCGGGTTCAGCTTCTTGAAGCTTGCCGCGATGGCCGGGCCGACGATCTCGGGATCGAAGAGGGGCCGTGCCTGTGCGTGCGTCATTCTTGCTCCTCGCTTCTCGCTCGACACCGCATCAGAACGTCGTCGAGCCGCCATGCATCAGGAAATGTTCCACGATGGGCGACAGCGCCAGCACGGGGAAGAACGTCAGCGCACCGATGATCAAGATCGTGCTCACGAGCAGCACGACGAACGTTCCGCCGCTGACCGGAAAACTCCCTGCGCTCTGCGCGACCGCCTGCTTCTGCACGAGCGTGCCGGCCAGCGCCAGCACGGGGACGATCATGAAGTAGCGCCCGACGAGGATGACGACGCCGCCGAGCGTGTTGTACCAGGGCGTGTTCGTCGTGAGGCCCGCGAACGCGGATCCATTGTTGCCGCTCGCGGAGCTGAAGTAGTAGAGAATCTCGGCGAGCCCGTGGGGCCCGTTGTTGTTGAGGCCGGCCGTGCCCCAATCGCTCACCGACGCCCACGCGGTCGGCACCAGGACGGCGAAGCACGTAACGAGCACGAAGAGCGAAGCGAGCTTGACGTCGCGCGTTTCGATCTTCTTGCCGAGGTATTCCGGCGTACGGCCGATCATGAGACCGGCGATGAAGATCGCGACGAAGACGAATACCAGCATCCCATAGAGCCCCGAGCCGACGCCGCCGAAGATGACTTCGCCCAGCTGCATGTTGATGAGGGGGACCAGCCCGCCCAGGGGCGTGAAGCTGTCGTGCATGCTGTTGACCGCCCCGCAGGTGGTGGCGGTGGTCATCGCGGCCCACGCCGCGGAGTTGAACACGCCGAAGCGGACCTCCTTGCCCTCCATGTTGCCGGGGGCCGAGGCCACACCGGCCGCGTGCACGAGCGGGTTGCCGGCACTCTCCGCGTACCAGCAGAACAGGATGCCGCCCAGCATGACGACGAACATCGCCGTCCAGATCGCCCAGCCGTGCCTCTGGTTCCGCACCATCCGGCCCAGGTAGTACGTGAGCGCACTCGCGATCAGGCCGAAGATCACCATCTGCAGGTAGTTGCCAAAGCCGGTCGCGTTCTCGAACGGATGTGCGGAGTTCGCATTCATGTACCCGCCGCCGTTCGTGCCGATCATCTTGATGGACACCATCGAGGCGATCGGCCCCTGCGCAATCGTCTGCTGAGCGGGCTCGGCCGGGCTCGCCGCCACCGACTGGTCCACCGTCGTCACGACGCTGTACGGCCGGAAGTTCTGGGGATCTCCATTCCAGACGAGGAACACCGCGTACGCGAGCGCCATTGGCAGCAGCAGATACAGGCAGAGCCGGGTCATGTCCCGCCAGAAGTTTCCGATCGTCCGGCCCTGGCTGACGGCGATGCCACGCACCAATGCCGCCGCGATCGCGATTCCCGCCGCCGCCGAAAAGAAATGGTGCATCACCAGCGCGACCATCTGCGAGAAGTAGCTCATGGTCGACTCACCGCCGTAGCTCTGCCAGTTCGTGTTGGTCACGAAGCTCACGGCCGTGTTGAAGGCGAGGTGGGGGCTGACGGCGGGGAGATTCTGCGGATTCAGCGGCAGCTTGTCCTGAAGGCGAAGCAGGGCATAGGTCAGCAGCGTGGTCAGGGCGCTGAACACCAGGACTGAGATCGTGTACTGGAGCCAAGTCTGTCCTCGGTCCGGACGGACGCGGAGGATGCGGTACACGAGCCGTTCGAGGGGTCCCAGCACCGGATCGAGGAACGTTCCGCCTTCCCGCTCCGGGTCGAGGACCTGGATGAGGTACACCCCCAGGGGCTTGGTGAGTAGGGTGAATGCGCCGAGGATCAGGGCGAGCTGAATCCAACCAGAGGCCGTCATCTACCTCGTTCCTCCGTGGTCGATGTCCCGCGTTCGCATCAGAAGTCCTCCGGACGAACGAGGGTCCAGAACAGATACATGATCAACACTACGCCGAGCATGCCGACGAGCGCGTTCTCCATTGCTACAACCTCCCGCACGCGTAGGCGTATGCCGCGCTCAGTGCGAAGAACCCGAGGATCACCAAGGCATATGTCGCGTCGATCATAGTTCGTCTCCTGTGTCGCGGCGTCGAACGTCCGCGACGCTCTCTCGCTCCCGAGCAACAGCGGTGCCGTGTTGGGAAATCCCGGTCGTCCGTAGTGCGCACGTCGCACGAAGGGCTCGACGTATTGCAGGACGAAACGGCCGCGTGCAGGATGCAATCAGGCGCTGGCGTGGGGTGCCCTACGCCGCCTCGATGCTCCTCCTCGAGACCGCGTGCCATGTGATGCCGATGCCGCATGCGGGAGAACCTCCGCATGAACCGTGCCGCGCCGGTTGTCGCGATGCGCTCGGCGACAATGCGACGCGAAGACAATCGCTTGTGCTGCGCGCGGCCGCCAGGCGGACTCGGCCCGCTACCTCCTCGTGCTCACACTCCGGGCACCCGTCGCTCACGCCGCACCCAGCGACGGACAGCATGCGAGCTGATAGCCATCCCTACTCACGCGCACGAGCGTGAGCGTTCCAACGTCGGCGGCGTTCACCGCCGCCGCCGCGTGCGGGGCCGCGCCGCGACCACGATGGCACGTCGCGACCTTCCGCAATTCCGCACGCGCGGGCGACCGCGCGTCGCATGCGCCGGGCGAGCGCGCGAATCCTGACGCCGACGCGTCGTCGAAGGTTCTCGCGCCGGCTCAGCGCGCGACGCGCTGCCGCTCTCGCCGCAGCCATCCGCGCGCACATCGCCTGAGGACGCCGCCCCCGGAGCGGATGCGCCGGAACGTGTCTGTCGCTCGAGGAGGGAAGACGGCCTGCCCGTCTTCGCTGCTGCCACCCCGTCCGGGGGCAGCGCGCGCTACGCGACGCGGCGCGTGGGCTGGACCGGCACCGACTCGATTGCGGTGCGGCCGTGCTCTCCGGTGCGAATGCGCACGGCATCCTCGACGGGCAGAACGAAGATCTTCCCGTCACCGATGCTGTCCGTCCGTGCCGCCGTCTCGATCACCTCGACGACCGCGTCGACGAGATCGTCGGAGACGAAGACTTCGAGCTTGATCTTCGGAACGAAGTCGGCGACGTACTCCGTGCCGCGGTAGTAGCTGGTCCTACCCTGCTGCCGGCCGAACCCTCGGATCTCGAGCACGGTCATTCCCTGCACGCCGGCCTCGATCAGGCTGTCCCTCACGTCGTCGAGCTTGTGCGGCTTGATCATCGCCTCGATCTTCTTCATCGGAACCTCCAGGCCTCTCGCACGTCTTGGCGATCGTGTTGGAGAGGGCCGCTGTGTCTTGGCAACTGCCCCCATCAGCATTTCGTGTGCCACGGCGTCGTGGCCCGGACACGTCGGCCGTTCCGGGAGCGGCGTCGCCACGCAATGCAATCTGGAAGAGCTGGACTGCGCATCGCGATGCGGCGATCCGACGTCGAGGCGCTACGCTTGCCCGCGCGGAACCGCGGTACTCCCTGCCGGAACCTTCGCCACCGCGCGGGGCGGAGCAGCCGAAGGTGAGGCGGGCGAGTGCCCCTTCACGGGGGTCAGCGCGACGACCGCCTCCGCGGAGAATACGCGATAGTGGCCGTCTCCCAGGCGTAGACGCCACGCCCCGGGATGTCCGGTCGCCCGGTGAACCGTTCCACGCAGCACGACCACGAGCTCTACGACGGCCCCGCTTTCGGCGGCAGCCATCAGGGGCGCATCGGCGCTTCGATCGTAGGTGACCACTTCGGGGTTCGAGGCTGTCGTCTCGGGACATACGGGAGATCGTCGCCGCTCGATGGCGGGAACTTCCGGGCGCGGAGCTCCATCCGTCGCCGCCAGGCCGTCGAGTAGACTGGGAGCCAGACGCATCGTCATCCACCGTCCGGGCGCATTCGGTGCCCCGTCACTCGAGCCCCCATCGCTTGCGCATGCGCCAGAGCGTCGACGGATCGATGCCGAGCCGTGCGGCCGCTTCTCCCAACGTGCTCGATTCCGCGAGGACGCGCCTGACGTGGTCGCGCTCGAGGTCCTTCAGCGAGGGAGCGGACGCCGCAGTGTCGATCGTCCCCCCGCGCGCCGATTGCAGCCGCCCCGGCAGGTGCGCGAGGGTGATCGGTCCCGGACCAGACAACACGACGGCGCGCTCGAGGGCGTTCTCGAGCTCGCGCACGTTGCCCGGCCACTCATAGTCACAGAGCCTCTGTCTGACGTCCGGTCCGCACTCGGGCACACCGCGCCGATGCCGTTGGGCGAGGCGCTGCAGAATGTGATCGGTGAGCGCCGGGATGTCCTCGCACCGCTCGCGCAGAGGAGGAAGCGCGATCGACACGACGCTCAGCCGGTAGAACAGGTCCTCTCGGAAGCGCCCCGTGCGCACGTCGGCCTCGAGGTCGCGCTTGGTCGCGGCGATGAGGCGAGGCTCCGGCGGCCCGGGCGCCATCGTGGCGTCGTTGCCATCGATCCGCTCGAAGCTCGACTCGCCGAGGAGATGGAGAAGCTTCGCCTGCAGCTCGGGCGCGAGGTCGCCGATGTCGTCGAGGTACAGGGTGCCCGCGCGCGCGCGCCGCACCTGGTGGGAGAGCTCCATTTCGCTCAGATCCCGGTCGATGGTCGCGCACGGAACGGCGACGAAGGGCCCCGCGCGTCGCGGGCTCCAGTCGTGAATGGTCCTCGCCAGCCGGCTCTTGCCGGTGCCGCCTTCGCCGGTGATCAGGACGGTCACGTCCGATGCGGCGACCGTTCGCGACGTGGCGACCACCCGTTGCATGGCAGGGCTCGTGGCTTGGAGGAACGCCGGCTCCAGCGCCCGCCGCGGCGCCCCCCCGGATGGGGAACGGCTCAGATCGAATACCCGCTCGAGCAACGAGCGGACATGCTCCAAATCCAGGGGCTTCACGAGATGATCGTAGGCGCCCGCACACATCTCGCCGCCGGCGTTCTCGACGCTGGCGCGCGCCGTCATCAGCACGACCACGACGTCGGGATGTGCCTGGCGGAGCGCTCGCAGCATCGACAGGTCCTCGGCGCCGGACTCCGGGGCCGCGGCGAACACGATGTCGAACTGGCGCTCGGCCAGGAGCGCAAGTGCATGTGTGCTGTCGTCAGCGCCGTGCACGTCGAAGCCCTGGCTCGACAGATACGTCGCGAGCATCGTACGACAGCGCCGGTCGGCGTCGATGATCAGGATGGCGTGCCCTGCTTGCCCCAGTGGCCCGCTTGCGGTTTGGGACCACTGTCGAGAGCGCGGCCGGTCGAGACTCGCCGGCACCATCCCGGTCACGGACAGCCCGGTCGGATGGTTGCCGCGGATGCTCAGGACGTCGGACTCCTCGAGCCTCCCGCCCGCACTACGCTCGCTCGCGCTGCGGTGAGCGGTCGAAGTCGTTGGCGCGTGACGGGTCAAGAGCCGTCCTTCGCTTACGAACCGCGCCGTCGACGCGCGGCGACGCACCCGACCACGCTCGGGGCATGCGGACGGGCCGGCACGATCGCGGGAAGAAGGATCCGAGGGATCACACGGTGTGGAGCACGCGGTGTGCCAGCGTCCTGCGATGCGATCCTCGGCCTTTCCGACGCTCGAAGCAGGGTGGCGACGTGCAGAATGCAGCACGCAGCGCTGCAGCTAGCATACCCATCACCTCCACGCAGACGCGCGTGTCCTACGACGACAAGGTCCTGCGGATGGGGGCCTCCAACTCGGCTCGTGGCCGACCGCAGTCGCGTTTGGACGCCGCAAGCGAATCCGCAACGCCGATCCGTGCATCCAGCATCGAGAGCATTTCACTCTGCAGCTTCCGACGGTGAGGCCACTGACTCAGGCACCGAATCTCGCGGTCCATCCGACCGGCATGCTTCCTGCTCCACAGGGCCAGCAGGGGGACTGCCAATGGATTTCGTCTATCTCGCACTGACGATCGGCTTCTTCGCCGTCTCGTGGGCCTTCATCGTGGTCTGCGAGCGTCTGTCCTAGGAGGTTGCAATGCCCGCGCTCTACGCCCTCGGCGGAGTCGTGACGATCGGACTGTTCGTCTACCTCTTCGCCGCACTACTCAAGCCGGAGTGGTTCTGATGACCGCAAACGCCGCCCTACAGATCGTGATCTACTTCGTCGTCCTTCTCGCGCTCGTGAAGCCGCTTGGCGGTTACATGGCGCGCGTCTACGAAGGCCAGCGGACGCTTCTCGACCCAGTACTGCGCCCGATCGAGCGGCTCGTCTACCGAGTGTGCGGTGTCCATCCGGACGAAGGCATGACGTGGAAAACGTACGCGATCGCGATGCTCCTCTTCAACGCGATCGGCGTGCTGTTCGTCTACGCGCTGCAGCGCTTGCAGGGCGTGCTGCCGGTCAATCCGCAGACCTTCGGCGCCGTATCGCCCGACTCCTCGTTCAACACCGCGACCAGCTTCGCGACCAACACGAACTGGCAGGGGTACGGCGGCGAATCCACGATGAGCTACTTGACCCAGATGCTCGGCCTGACGGTGCAGAACTTCGTCTCCGCCGCGACCGCCATGGCGATCCTCGTCGCACTGATCCGCGGGTTTCGCAGCGCGTTGACGAAGGAGATCGGCAACTTCTGGGTCGATCTCACGCGCAGCGTCGTCTACATCCTGCTGCCGCTCTCGCTGGTGCTCGCCCTCCTCCTGGTATCGCAAGGTGCGGTGCAGAACTTCAGGGCCTACGAGACGGCGACGCTCGCGCAGCCGACGACGGTGACGACCCCCGTGAAGGACGCCGACGGCAATCCCGTCCTCGACGACCAGGGACAGCCGAAGACCGAGACCTCGCCCGTGACCGAGCAGACGCTCCCCATGGGCCCCGCCGCGTCGCAGATCGCGATCAAGCAGATGGGCACCAATGGTGGCGGCTTCTTCAACGTCAACTCCACCCACCCCTACGAGAACCCTACCCCGCTCTCGAACTTCTTCGAGATGCTGTCGATCCTGCTGATCGGCGCCGCCCTCTGCTACACCTTTGGGCAGATGGTCGGTGACCGGCGCCAGGGATGGGCGCTGCTCGCTGCCATGACGATCATGTTCGTCGGGTTCCTCGCCGTCTGCGTGTGGGCGGAGTATCAGGGGAACCCGAGGATCACTGCCCTCGGCGTGGACGCTGTCGCGAGCAATCTCCAGCCCGGCGGCAACATGGAGGGCAAGGAGGTCCGCTTCGGCGTCGCCAACTCCGCGCTCTGGGCTACCGCGACGACCGCCGCGTCGAACGGCTCCGTGAACGCGATGCACGACTCGTTCACGCCGCTCGGCGGCCTGGTGCCACTGTTCCTGATTCAGCTCGGGGAGGTCATCTTCGGCGGCGTCGGCTGCGGCCTCTACGGCATGCTCGTCTTCGCCATCATCGCCGTCTTCGTCGCCGGCCTCATGGTCGGACGGACGCCGGAGTACCTCGGCAAGAAGATCGAAGCCTACGAGATGAAGATGGCGTCGCTGATCATCCTGATACCACCACTCCTCATCCTCCCTCTCACGGCGCTCGGCGTCACGACCGCGGCCGGGCTCGCCGGGCGTGCGAACACCGGCGCGCATGGCTTGAGCGAAATTCTCTACGCGTTCAGCTCCATGGCGGGCAACAACGGGAGCGCGTTCGCCGGGTTGTCGGCGAACGTTCCGTTCTACAACGCGCTCGGCGGGATCGAGATGCTCATCACGCGCTATTGGCTCGCGATCCCGACACTCGCCATCGCCGGCTCCCTTGCGCAGAAGAAGCGTGTGCCGGCCGGCCCCGGGACGCTTCCGACCCACACGCCACTCTTCGTCGTCATGCTGATCGGCGTCGTCATCATCGTCGGGGCGCTCACCTTCATTCCCGCCCTCGCGCTCGGCCCGATCGTCGAGCACCTCATGTTGACTGCCTGATTCGAGGACACTGATGCAGACTCACGCCAAGGCCCGTCCCCTCTTCGATCCCGAGATCGTGCGCGGCGCCATCGCGGCGTCGTTCGCGAAGCTCGACCCGCGCCACCAGGTGAAGAACCCCGTCATGTTCGTGGTCCTCGTGGGCAGCGTGCTCACGACGGGACTCTTCGTGCAGGCGCTGGGTGGTCACGGCGAGGCGCCCGCCGGATTCATCCTTGCGGTCTCGCTCTGGCTCTGGTTCACCGTGCTCTTCGCCAACTTCGCCGAGGCGATGGCCGAGGGTCGTGGCAAGGCGCAGGCCGAAAATCTCCGCAAGGCCCGGCGCGAGACGGCCGCCCGGAAGCTCGCCGGTCTTCCCGGCAACGGCTCCTTCGATCCGCGACGCGTGCGAACCAGCTCCGTGACGAGCGGCAGCCTCCGCAAGGGCGATCTCGTCCTGGTCGAGGCGGGCGAGTTCATCCCAAGCGACGGCGAGATCGTCGTCGGGATCGCTTCGGTCGACGAGAGCGCGATCACGGGCGAGAGCGCGCCCGTCATCCGCGAGGCCGGTGGCGATCGCAACGCGGTTACCGGCGGCACGCGCGTCCTCTCCGACTGGATCGTGGTGCGTATCACGACCGATCCGGGCGAGACGTTCCTCGATCGCATGATCGCGATGGTCGAGGGCGCAAAGCGGCAGAAGACGCCGAACGAAATCGCCCTCAACATCCTGCTGGCCGCCCTCACCATCATCTTCCTGCTGGCCACCGTCACCCTGCTGCCGTTCTCGATCTACAGCGTGAACGAGGTCGGCCAGGGCACACCGGTGACCATGACGGTGCTCGCGGCTCTCCTCGTCTGCCTCATCCCGACCACCATCGGCGGCCTCCTCTCCGCCATCGGGATCGCCGGGATGGATCGCATGATCCAGGCGAACGTCATCGCGATGTCGGGCCGCGCCGTCGAGGCGGCCGGCGACGTCGACGTCCTGCTGCTCGACAAGACCGGCACGATCACCCT
>DATJZY010000080.1 GCA_035577985.1 Candidatus Eisenbacteria bacterium | reverse complement strand
GCACGCACTGACCAAGTGGATGCGATTTCGGCCTCAGGCTCGTTTGGCGATGAGCCCCCGCTCCTGGTGCGTACCCGCGTTGCCGCGCCGGCTTCGCCGGCCGCGGCATGCCGGTCGCGCGTACCACGGACGTCACACTCTCGCGTCCTCCCCCGACCCAAGACGGAGTCTCGGGTCGGTGTCCTAGGACGACCGCCGCAGGAGCTTGCCGCCGGCCGTCTTCGGGAGCGCGTCGACGACGCGGAACTCGACCGGCACCTTGTAGCTCGACAGCTCGCGGGCGCACGCCCTGGCGAGCGCCGCCGGCTCGGGTGCCGTCGCGCCGCGCGCGACCACGATCTCCGCGTACGGCACCTCGCCCAGGCGCGGGTGGGCGAAGCCGAACACGCGCGACTCGGCCACCCCCGCCACGCGGTCGAGGCAGGCCTCGACCTCCTCGGGGAAGACCTTCATGCCCGCGACGATGATCGTCGACTTCGTGCGCCCGAGCAGCGTGAGCCGTCCTGCGTCGTCCAGCCGGCCGACGTCGCCCGTGGCGAGCCACCCGTCGCGCAGGGCCGCCGCCCGCGGCTTCCAGGGCCGGTAGTAGCCGCTGAAGAGGCCCGGCCCGCGCACCCGCACCTCCCCGGGGACGCCGGCGGCGACGCGATGCCCGCGATCGTCGACGACGGCCACCTCGTAGCCCGGCACCGCGGGACCGACGCTCGTCGCCGGTGCGCCGTCGGCGCGCGTGTTGATGCACGGCAGGCCGGCCTCGATGATGCCGTACGCCTGTCCGAGCGGTGCTCCGAACGCCGCCTCGAACGCGTCGGCCACGGCGGGAGCGAGCGGTGCCGCGGTCGAGAGCGCGAGCCGCGCCGCCAGCGCGCCGCGGCGTCCCGCGCGCGCCATGCGCTCGAACTGCACCGGCGACCCGTAGAGCACCGTCGCGCGCTCGCGGATCGCCGCGTCGACCAGGGCCGCGGGAAGCGTCTCGCTCGCGAGCAGCACGTGCGCCCCCGCGCGCACGTACCCGACGATCGTGACCGCGAAGTGATAGGCCAGCGGGAGCGTCCACAGGATGCGGTCGGCGGGCGACAGACGCAGGACCCGATCGACGGCGGCGACGCGTGCCAACACGTCGTCATGCGTGAGGATGACGCCCTTGCACTCGGCCGTCGTTCCGGAGGTGAAACGGACGAAGGCGGCATCCAGGTCGGTGAAGCCGGCGTGCGGCTCGCGGCCTGCGTCGATCCACTCGACCTGCGGCGGATCGTCCGGCCCGGCCGTGCGGACGACCGCATTGACGTCGATGTCTCGGTAGACGGCGTCGCACTCGGCGGGCCGGAGCGTGGCCGCGATCGGTACGAGACACGCACCGCTCGCGAGCGCGCCGAATGCGACGGCCACGTGCGCGAGCGTGTTGTCGGCGACGATCGCGAGCCGGTGCCCCGGGTGGACGCCCGCCTTCCGCAAGCCGCCGGCCGCCCGCTCGGCCCGCTCGAGCACGTCGCGGTAGCGAAGCGTCCGCCCGTCCCGCAGGTCGGTCAGCGCCGGCCGCGAGCCGTCGCGCGACGCGGTCGCGACCACGGTTTCGAACAGGTTCATGCGCCCGCGGCCGCAGACGTCGCGCCGCCGGCGACATCGCCGACGACGAGCAGGTCGCATCGCGTCGCCACGCGCGTCCCTTCACGCGGCCCGTGCCGCGCTGACCGCCCGCCCGAGGTCGCCGAGCAGCGCATCGACCTCGCGTTCCGTCACTACGCCCTCGACCCAGACCGCGACGATGCTCTCCCGTCCCGCGGCGCGACAGAAGAAGATGCCGAGGCCGGGACGCGGCTGCACGCACGGCGCGTGGTACGCGCCGGCGACGCGGCACCCGAGCACACGATCGAGCGCCGGGCGAACGTCGCCCGTGTCGGCGCAGTTGAACGACGAGCCGTCGCCCTCGCCCATGGGGCGCAACAGCGCCGCCGGCGGGTAGTAGCGCCCGAAGTTCATCGCCACCCACAAACCCTCGATCACGTCGCTCCGCACCGCCTCGGCCATGTCGCGGCGAATCGCCGCCGCGGTCGCGGCGACGTCGCCGCTCGGGACGATGCGGGCGAAGTGGAACGACAGGTAGTTTCCGAACACGGGACCGGGCTCGCCCTTGCGGCGCCGGTCGACGGAGATCGGCACCACGAGCGGCAATCCGGCCGGCAGGCCGCGAGCGCGGAACAGGTCGGCGACACACTCCGCCACCAACGCCAGCGTCGCGGGAAGCTGGCGCGCCTCGGCGACGGGCACGGCGATCCGCCGATGGCGCACGCGACCGGGCGCCGTCACGTCGCGCCCGAGCGAGCGCGGCGCGAGGCGACCGAGGGCGCGCAGCTCGTCGAGGCTGCGCCGCGTGATCGCCATCCGCTCGCGCCAGGGACGCACGTCCGGCGGCGCCACGACGAGTCGCTCGCGCGCCCACGCTTCGGCGCTCCCGCCGCGGTCGAGCGCGTCGACCATCGCGACCAGCAGCTCCGCGCCGCGCGGGTCCATGAGCGGGTGCAGCCAGGCGAGGATGAGCCAGCTCCGCGCCTCGCCGGCCTCGTGTACGGCGATCCAGCGCAGCACGGGCCCCACGTACGGGTCGATCGGCGCGCCCAGCAGCTCGTCGACGAGCGCTTCGAGCGCGCGCTCGTCGGCGACCTGCCGCCGCTCCACGGGCGGCGCTCCGTCACCCGCGACCCAGCGCAGCCGGCCCCACGGAAACGGGCGCTCGATGCGCCCCGTCATGAAGGGTGCGATCGGCGCGACCGCGCGAACCGCAGCCTCGAGCGCGTCCGAATCGAGACGGCCCTCGCATTCGACGACGAGCACGGCGTTGTTGGGACGGCCGCGCGCCAGCCCGAGCAGGAGCACGTCCGTCCCGAGGAGCGTGAGCGTGCAGCGGGCCATCGGCTATCGCGCCGCGCCGCGCGCGACCACGTAGCGCGCCAGGCGCTCGGCGGTCGAGACGTGAGCGTCGACCAGGTCCTCGTCGGGGACCCAGAACCCGAACGTGCGCTCGATGAAGAGGAGCACCTTGAGCAGCGCCATCGAGTCGACGCCGGCGGCGTCGAGCGACTCCGCCGCCGTCACGGTGTGCCCCGGCGCCATGATCTCCCGATTGATGAAGCCAACCAGCACGGCGGCGATCTCGTCGACGGTGCGTGCGCTCATGCGGGGACGGGCACCCTAGCCACCCGCCCGCATCGCTTCAAGCCGCGCGTCATCGTACCGCGAGCTCGCGCGGGTCGACCCCACGCATCCCGTACTTCGAGAGCGTGCGAATGAGCCCACGGCTGTACGGCGAGGTGGTGCGCACGCCGGCTGCCATACCCGCGATGTGGAGCCCGATGTGACGCTCCATCAACCGGGTGAAGAGGTTGTTGTGCTCGCGCACGAGGTCGGTTCCGGCGCGATAGAGCCCGAAGAGGTTCCCGCTGTACAGCGTCTCGATCAGCTCGAGCCAGGCATCGAAGAGAAGATGCATCGCCGCCTGGTACCCGACCAGGCGCGGGCCGACGTCGCCCATCTCGCCGGCCGCTCGGGTGCGATCCGCCGGCGGGGCGAGCGCGTCGGCGAGCAGCTCGGCCGAGCGCAGGGCGAGGAACACTCCGGGCGACAGCATCGGATCGACGAAGCCGAACGCGTCGCCCAGAAGCGCCCACCCGGGACCCTGCCCCTGCTCGGTCACGAGCTGGTAGTTGCTGTAGGTCATGACGTCCGTCACCCGCTTGCGGCGCCGCCCGGCCGCGGCGAGCGTGGGCTCCTCGGCGATCGCACGCTCGAGGCGCTCCTCGGGCGACGCACCCCACCGCGCGGCCACGTCTCGCGGAACGACGACCCCGACCGAGAGCGCCGAACGCAGCGGAATGCGCCAGCTCCAGCCCGCGGCGAGGCGACTGATCAGCACCGTTCCCGGCGTCTCGTCCCAATCGAAGCCGGTGTAGTGTGCAAAGTGCGCCACGTCGTCCCGCGGACCACGGCGTTCGGACAAGCCCAGCGTCCGGGCGATCGCGCGCGTGCGGCCGCTCGCGTCGGCGACGAAGTCCGGGGCTGCCTCGTCCCAGCCCGCCGCCGCGCGGCTCGGAGCATCGAGCGCCACCCCCCCGCCCTCCGCGGGTGCGAGCGCCACGCGCCGGGCGACGACCCGCGCGCCGGCCTTGCGGGCGCGCGCCAGCACGAGATCGTCGAACGCGGGTCGGGGCACGTTGTAGGCGTACGGAGGGAAGCGACCCGCGAAGCGCACGAACAGGAAGCGGTACACGTCGTCGGGGCCCCACGCGAACGTCACGCCCGGCTTGTGCACGCCGAGGGCGGCCACCTCGTCCTCGATCCCGAGGCGCCGCAGGATCGGCACGATCGCCGGGACGAGCGACTCGCCCACCACGAGCGGCGGGCGCCGGCCGTCGTGGAAGATCGCCACGTCCGCGCCCCGCTCCGCGAGCAGCGCACCCAGCGTGGCGCCGGCCGCACCGCCGCCGACGATCGCGATACGGAGCGCGCGCCCCATCGGCGCCTCTCTATCGCCGCGCCGAGCGCGCAACAAGTTGACAGCCCACCCGGCGCCCCACATCATCGCGCGCCGATGCGCCTGCACCTGATCTCGCCCACGCACTACGGACCGGGCGGATCGCTGCACAAGACGACGCGCTACTGGACGAGCGGCATCACCCTGCCCTACCTCGCCGCCCTGACGCCCCCGCCGCACACGGTGGCGTTCACCGACGAGCTCATGCAGGACCTCGACACTGCGCGCGTCGAGCGCGACGCCGACGTCGTCGGCATCACCGCGATGGGTCCGCAGATCCGGCGCGCGTACGACCTCGCCGACCACTTTCGTACCAAGGGGAAGCGCGTCGTGCTCGGCGGCACGTGGGTCACGCTCACGGCCGAGGATTCGCTCCGCCACGCCGACGCGGTGGTCGCGGGCGAGGCCGAGTACGTGTGGCGCGACGTGCTCGCCGACCTCGAAGCCGGGCGGTCGCGCGGCATCTACCGCGCCGATCGTTGGCACGACCTCCGCGACCTGCCCGAGATCGACTACTGGTCGCTGCCGCTGCTCAAGCCCGACGTGTTCCGGTCGAGCTGGCTCTACCGCCAGTACTTCTTCTGGCCCATCTTCTTCTCGCGCGGCTGCCCGCACCCCTGCGAGTACTGCGCCGTCCAGACGTACTATCAGCGGACCTTCCGCACCCGGCCTGCGGACGAGTTCATGGCCGAGGTTCGCCGCATGAAGGCGATCGGCGCGCGCCGCTTCCTCTTTCTCGACGACAACCCGATCGCCCACCCCGAAAAGGCGAAGGAGATGTTGGCGGCCCTGGTCCCCGAGCGGGTGCAATGGGTCAGCCAGGCGACGATCAACGTCGCACGCGACGACGAGCTGCTCGACCTGGTGGCCCGCTCGGGCTGTCGCGTCCTGTCGATCGGATTCGAGTCGATCGTCGACGAGAGCCTCGCCTCGGTGTCGAAGCAGTTCAACCGTCCCAGCCGCTTCAAGGAGGACATCGCGAAGCTCCGGGCCAAGGGCATCCAGGTGATCGCGCTCGTGATGGTCGGCCTCGACGGCGACACGCTCGAGACGTTTCCCGCGACCCTGCGCTGGCTCGACGAAAACAAGATCAGCTTCCTGAAGCTCTTCACGCCGGCGCCGTATCCCGGCACGAAGTTCCACCGCGACATGCAGGAGGCCGGGCGCCTGATGAGCGACGACTGGGGCGCGTACGACTACGGCACCCCGAACGTCCGCCCGAAGAACATGAGCGCCGACGAGATGATCGACGGCTTCAAGATGGTGTACTCGGGCTTCTACTCGGTGCGCAGCATGCTGCGCCGCTTCGTGCCGCCGTCCCGTCGCAACCTCCTCGAGACCGCCGCCATGCTGGTCGCGAATGCGAAGGTGAACGGCTACCTGCGTCGCAACCCGGACGCCTGGGGCACGATCTCGTAGTCGTCTTCGGGCTCCGGCGCGTCGCGCCACACGTCCTCGAACATGATCCACTGCTGCGGCAGCTCGCGGATCAGCTCCTCGTAGGTTCGCACGACGGCTTCGAGGGCCGCGGCGCTGTCGGCCGGCGTCTTCGGATCGTAGCGGCCCGGAATCCGGAACTCGTAGCTCCGGATGCCCGTGCGGACCACGAACGCCGGAACGAGCGGAGCGCGCGCCAGGCGCGCCAGCACGAACGGCCCGATCTGGAAGCGGGCCCGGCGCCCGCAGAACATGACCTCGTGCGTACCCCGCAGCGGGCCCCACGGCTCCATCTGGATGCACACCACCTCCCCCCGCCGCAGCGCCTGCAGGACCGGTAGCCCGGAGAGGATCGAGCGGTCCGAGTACAGGACGTTGAAGCCGTGGCGCGTCCGCATCTCGTGAACGAACGCGCGCACCGTCGGGTTGGGCTCCGTCCCCATGAGCCAGTTCACGCGCCGGCCGAGCTTCGCGAGCATGCGTGCCCCGACCTCCCACGAGCCGAAGTGGCCGGTGACCACGAGCAGGCCGCGCCCTTCGGCGGCCGCCGCCTCGATGATCTCACCGCCCTTCACGGCAAGACCGAGCGTGCGCGGCCGCGGTCCCCACTGCTCGAGGCTCTCGGTCAGCGACCGCGCCATCGACGCGAACACGCGATACGCATCCCAGCGCTCGCGCAGCCATGGCCGTTGGCCCCGCACCTGGCGCTGGTTGCGCAGGACGGCCTCGCGCTGCCGGCGTCCGATCGCGTAGATGATGGCCGCGATGACGGGCGGCGAGCCCCGCTTCCACCACTCGGGCGCGTAGATGGAGCCGAGCTCGGCGAAGCGCCGCCAGCCGCCGCTGTCGAAGCGCAGCGCGGCGCGCACCGTGCCGTCGTCGTCCATCGGCCGTCTCTTATCGAAGGCCTCTGCTCGCAACAACCACGGCCGGCTTGCGGTCGCGCAGCGCATCTCGTAGCGCCGTCCCGTGACGGCGACCACTCGCCTCTTCCTCTACGGGACGCTCCTCGAGGAGATCGACGCGCCCGCGCTCGCCGCGTTCGACGCGTACGAGGACGAAGGACGTCTCTACGTACGGCGGGACGCCGTCGTCACCGTCGACGGGGCGCCGGTGCGCTGCCAGGTGTACCAAGCACGGCGGCCGCCCGGCTGAAGACGGCGTCGAGCATCGGCCGCGTGAGACGGCCGGTGAACGTGTTCTGCTGGCTCGGATGGTACGAGCACAGGAGCACCAGGCCGGACGGCAGCCGGTGCTCGGCTCCGTGCGCGAAGCGCGGAGCCGGCCGCTGCACGTCGTGGCCGCGCGCACGCTCGGCGGCGAGGAAGCCGTCGTGCGCGATCTTCCCGAGCACCACCACGACCGCGAGGCGCGGCAGGCTTCGCAGCTCCGCCAGCAGGAACGGCCGGCACCTGGCGATCTCGGCCGGCGTCGGGCGATTTCCCGGCGGCGCGCAGCGCGCGATCGCCGTCACGTACGCGCCCGCGAGACGGAGCCCGTCGTCGCGATGCGTGGAGGTGGGTTGGTTCGCGAAGCCGGCGGCGTGGAGCGCCCGGTAGAGCCAGTTGCCGCTCTCGTCGCCGGTGAAGACGCGGCCGGTACGGTTGCCTCCGTGGGCGGCGGGCGCGAGCCCTACGACCAGCAGGCGCGCCTGCGGGTCGCCGAAGCCGGGGACGGGACGCCCCCAGTAGGTCTGGTCGCGAAAACGGGCGACGCGCTCCGCGGCGACGCGCTCGCGATGCGCGACCAGGCGCGGGCACGCGCGGCAACGCGCGATGCGGCGCGCGAGGCGCCCGAGGGCATCACTCGCCGCAGAGGACGCCGGCGGTGAGGAAGAGCGCGTGGGTGTCACGGACCATGCCGGTCATGACCGGCCCCTCTCCGGCCGGCTCGACCGCGCGCACCGAGATGCCCCAGGCGTGCGGCGCCGCGCCGACGTCGGGCGGCGCGTAGCCGTCGGGATAGCGGAAGGCGGTCTCCAGGTGATCGCCCGGCGCGAGATCCGCGGCCGCGACGGCCGCCATGCCCGTGCGGAAGAACGGGTGTCCGCTCGCCACCACGACCGCGTGCCCCGAGTCGAGCACCACGCGCACGAGCGGCGCGGCGTCGTGCGTCACGACCTTGATCAGCTGCCGGAACCCGAGCTCGCCCGACGGCAGGCGGGTCAAGACGGCGAATCCCTTGTTGGGCGTCTCCACCATCGCGACCGGGCCCTCGGCGGTTTCGACCAGACACGTGGTCGCGAGCCCGCGCGGCCGCTCACCCGTACTCATCGTGGTCGCACCCTACCGCGCAGCGCACGACCGTCGCAACGCATCCGTCGAGGTGCGCCGATGCGGATGGCCGAGAGCCGATCCTCAGCCGCCGATGGGGAGCGAGAGCTGGCGGCGATCGCGCGCGCTCGCGACGCGGCGGACGGGTGCGGTCCGACGGCCGGCGCGGATGATGCGGACCGCCTCTTCGACGGTGGTGCCGGTCGAGCGGCAGTGGCGTTGCACGGCGGCGCCGAGCCCGAGCACTTCGGCGTCGCCGCCCCACAGCGCGACCATCGCCTTCACCCGCCGCCACGGTGGCACGAGCCGGCCGTGCATCCAGCGGCGGACGACCGATTGGCTGACCCGGAGCGCGCGCGCCATCTCCGTGACCGTGAGGCCGTGAACCGTGCGCACGGCCGTCAAGTAGCCCGGCACCGTCAGGATCGGCGGGCGTGAGGGCGCGCGGATGCCCATCAGGCGCGTACGGCTCGCTTCGTCGCCCGCCGGCGCCGCTCGAGACCGCCCACGTGGCGCTCGATGAGCGCGTCGGCCCGCGCCAGCAGCCGCTCGTTCTTGGTGTGGCGCTCGACCATGTAGGACAGGTCGCCGAGATCGTGGATCAGCATCTGGATCGCGCGCTCCCGCCAGCGCGGGCTCCGCACGAGGCCCAGCATCTCGACGACCACGTCCTCGAGCTCCGAGGCCTCGATGTCGATCGCCATCTCGAAGGCGCGCTCGAGCGTGACGTCGCCGCTCTTCACCTCGCGCAGGTACCCGACGAGCAGGCTTCGCAGCCGGGCGACCGTCGCCTCGTCGAGCCAGACCTTCGACTCCTCGCCGCGCTCGGGATCGGTCTGCACGATGCTCTCGACGAGGGCGAGCGCGCCGCAGTGACCCGCTTCGTGGCGCGCCATCCCGAACCAGAAGTTCCGGACCTCTTCGGGTCGCGGGAACGCCTTCACGAACGACACGTAGAGCGCCATCGTCTTCTTCTCGAGCTCGATGGCGGTGTCGAGGACCTCGCGAACGGTCACGCGCCGGGCGCGCTGCCGGGCCGGCATGCCGGCCTTCTTAGCAAAGCACGTCGCGGCTTGTAAAAGGACGACGACGTGGACGACGACGTCGCCAGCCGTCTCGAGGAAGCGGTCGCCGAGCTCGGCACGCTGCTCCTGCAGATGGAGAAGTTCGCGGCCGGGCGCGGCGGCGACGCCGCTGCGCTGCGAGCCGCGAGCCTCAGCATCGGCGACCGTGCGCGCCGGGCCCATCGTCACGGCGTCCTCGACCCGGCCCTCGCGGGGGCGCTGCTGGCCGATGCCGAGGCGTCGCGCACGGGCCTCGAGGCATGGCTCGCCGGCGCGCGCGGCAGCGCCTCGTACCGCGCGGCGGCTGCCGCCGTCGCCGGCGGCGATCGCGACGCCGTGGCGCGGGCGATCGTCGACGTCTTCGACGGCGCCGCCGTCGCGCCGCCGCCGGACGCGCTCTACCACCCCGTCACGTGGCAGCGCCGGGGCCGCCCACGCCCGGCGGCGGACATCGCGGCCGGGGTCGCCGAGCTCCGCCGCAGCGGGCTCGTGGGCGAGAATGATCCCGCCGCCTTCGGCGTCGATCCGGCGCTGCCCGCCGTCGTCCTGCATCGGGCCCCGCCGCAGGGCGCGCCCCTGGCCCTCGTACTGCGAGGGGCCGCCCTGCCGGCGTGGGTCATGACGCTTCCCGTGACCGACGACGTCTTCGTTCCCGGCGCGCGCTTCGTCACGCCGTTCGCGGTCGCGCTCGCCGCGCTCGGCGACGACATCGACGATTGGGTCCTCGATCCCGAGGAGCTGCAGCGGAGCCTTCGCGCCGCGCTCGGCGCGCACGGCGTCCCGATCGTCGCGTCCTGACGGCCCCGCGAGGGTGGCTACCCGCAGCCCCGTCCGTGCGGCTGCGGGAGCCCGCGGCCCCTCCCTGGACCGCGTGCCGTGATCACCCTCAGGATCCGAGCCGCGATTCCAACACGGCGACGGTCGAGCGCAGGTCCTCGTCGGCCGCCAGCCGGCGCTCGATCGCGCCCAGGGCGTGGACCACCGTCGAGTGGTCGCGGCCGCCCAGCTCGGCGCCGATCGCCTGCAGCGGCGCCTCGGTGTGGCGGCGACAGAGGTACATGGCCACCTGACGCGGGATCGAAACGCGCGCCGTCCGTCGCGGCGAGATCAGCTCGGCGCGCGTCAGGTGATAGTGGCGGCAGACCTCGCCGAGGATGCGGGCGACCGAGGCGTGCTCGGTGGTCCGGTTGCGCCGCAGGTACGGCGCGAGGGCGTCACGGGCGACGGCGAGCGTCACCGGCTTGCCGGCGAGGCTCGCGAAGGCGCCGAGACGCGTGAGCGCGCCCTCCAGCTCGCGGACGTTCTGGCACCACTCCTCGGCGAGATAGCGCACGACCGGCGGCTGCAGGACCACCCCGAGTGCGGCGCCCTTGCGTTCGACCAGCGCCCGGCGGAGCGCCGGGTCGGGCGGGCGTACGTCGACCAGCAGCCCCGACGCGAACCGGTTGCGCAGCGTGTCCTCCATGTCCGGTAGCTCGTAGGGCGGCCGATCCGACGCGAGGACGATCTGCTTTCGCAGCTCGTGCAGGGCGTTGAAGGTGTGGGCGAACTCCTCCTGGGATCGCTTCTTGCCGCCCAGGAACTGGACGTCGTCGACGATCAGCGTGCCGATCCCCCGGTAGCGCTGGCGGAACCGGTCCATCTGATCGCGCCGGAGCGCCGCGATCATCTCGTTCACGAAATGTTCCGCCGTGACGCACACGACGCCGCCCGCCCGCCGTCCGTTGCGGGCGATTGCGTCGGCGAGCGCATACGAGAGGTGGGTCTTGCCGAGCCCGAAGGCCCCATGCACGAAGAGCGGGTTGTACCGCTCGCCCGGCGCCTCCACGACGGCCTGGGCGGCGCGGTAGGCGACCGCATTGCTCTCGCCGACGACGAAATTCTGGAAGGTATAGCGCCCCTCGGCCCGGGTCGCGGTGTCGGTCACCGCCGCCGGCATGCGCTGCGGCGTCTTGCGCTCCGGCAGGGTCGACGAGAGCTGGCGGTTCACGACCAGGCGCACCCGCGCGTCGCGTCCTGCAGCGAGCCCGACCGCCCGCTCGATCAACGCGAGGTGCTCCTTGCCTATCCAGTCGCGGGCGAACTGGCTTGCGACCTCGAGCGTGAGCTCGTTCGCCTCCCACCCCGTCGCGCGCAGTGGCGCGATCCAGAATTCGTAGTCCGTGACGGGCAACGCGCCACGGAGTTGCCGCTGCGTCTCCGACCAGATGGTGTCGACCATCCCCCAACCCCTCGTGCGCCCGACCTCATGTCAGGCTCCCGAAGCTCCAACCGCGAGAAGTCTCCACAGCTGGGGATAACGACGGCAGCTCCCCACGCGTGATCGTTCCTCGCGGTTGCGGTCGACATCCCATCCGCCCGCTCCAACCTCCGCCGCCTCCCCGCGTAGAGAAGCGACCGCGTCCAACCCTTCGACTGCCATGAATAAGAAAGCAATATGCTGCGAGAGAGGCGCAGCTTGTACTCCGCTCGCGCGCGCATTGCAAGGAATTTTTTCTCGGATTCGTAACCACGCGCGCACACTCGTCTTCTCGCGCGCCACGTCGGCGCGCGATCACGCGTGCTCCGCACGCCGCGCGTGGATTCGCGCTCGCACGTCGCCGGAGTGCGCGCGAGCGCGCGACTCCGAGCTTCGGACGAGCCCGCGAGGCGTGCGGGCGCTCGCGTCAGCTCTTCGGCAGCGCCGGATCGATGGCGGCCTTGAAGCCTTCCATGCTCCGCTGCTGCAGCCGCTTGCCGTTCACGAAGATCGTCGGCGTCCCGGTGACGTCGGCCGAACGCGCTTCCTGCATCTCCTTGTCGATCTGCGCCTGCACTTCCGGCGAGTTCATGTCCTTCTCGAACTTCGCCACGTCGATGCCGATCTCCTGCGCCCACTTTTTGTAGTTGTCGGGCGAGAGCTCGCGCTGGTTCGTGAAGAGCTTCTTGTGCATCTCCCAGAACTTGCCTTGCTTGCCGGCCGCGACCGCCGCCTTCGACGCGGGTAGCGCATTCGGATGGATGGACGTCAAGGGGAACTGCTTGTAGACGCGCTTCACGTCCTTGGGATACGCCTGCATCACCTGATCGAGGAGCGGCTCCGCCTGGCTGCAGAACGGACACTGGTAGTCCGAGAACTCGACGATCGTGACCTTGGCCTCGCTCGGACCGGCCGTGGGCGACGCTCCGACCTGGAGGTCGTACACTTTGTTGGGATCTACCGCCGGACGTGCGGGCGCCGGCGCGACCGCCTTCTTCTCGAGCACCTCGAGCTTGGCGAGGATCTCCTTCTGCCCCTTCTTCAGCTCCTCGATGTCGGCGGGATTCGGCCCACACCCGACCGCCGCGGCCACCAGCGTCACTCCGATCATCGTCCCCTTGGTCATAGGATTCCTCCCCGGCCGATCGGATTAGGAGTCACCCTTGCGGCTGTCAAGCCGGCTGGTGAACGCACGCGCTCGCGCCTGTCTTCTTGACTCGCGCCCCCCTTTTCGGTTACCGGCTGCGTGCGCTTCAGACTCCCAACTTTCCAGGAGGGACCATGCGGAGGGGAATCGTTGCGAGCGGCCTGGTGGCGGTGCTCACGCTGTCTGGCTGCGCGGCGTTCAAAAATCGCGAGTGGGACGGATGCGCCATCGGGGGTGCCGTGATCGGCGCCACGGTCGGCGGCATCACGGGCGGTGTCGTCGCGAACAACAACGGTGCCGACGACGCGGTCCGCGGTGGCGCCATCGGCGGCGGCATCGTCGGCGGCGCCGCGCTGGGCGCAGTGCTGGGTCACCTCATCTGCGATCCGGTCCCGGAAGAGCCGAAGCCCGCACCGCCGCCTCCGCCGCCGCCTCCGCCGCCGCCTCCGCAGCGCCGCGGCGGCTGATCGTCGGAAGATCAGCGAGCCGACAGCCGAGACGTCGGGATCGTCGTGATCTAGGACGCGTCCGAACGTGACGGTACTCGCGGGGCGGGTGGCCCGATGGACCACCCGCCCCGCTGCATTCTCGGCTTGCGGCAGCGGTGCGCCTTACGTAGAGAGCGCCGCGCGTGTCGCAGTTCGCAGCCTGCTACCTCCTGATCTTCGGGCAGCTCGCGGTGGGTGGGGTGGCCGGTCTCGCCGTCCCCCCCTTCGCCGTCATCGAGCGCGGCTTCTACAAGTCGAGCGCCGGCATCTTCCTCGGCGCCGCGCTCCTCTACCTGGGCGGCAAGGTCGCGCTCACGTTGCGCGCCGACGCCGTACAGCCATCGACCTGGATCGAGCTCGCGCTCTGGACGGCCTTCACGATCGCGACCGCCGTGTACCTCGCCTCACTCTGGGACGAAGAGCAGGCCCGCCGCGCGCGCTGGTATCCGCGCGCCCTCTTCCTCGGGCTCGCGGCGCTCGCCGCCAGCGCGTCGACGTACCGGGTGGGCGGCGCGCTCGGCCCGGGCACCATCCTCTATCCGTTCGCGTTCTTGACGGGCGCGCTCAGCCTCGGGGCGGTCGCAACCGGGATGCTCCTCGGCCACTGGTACCTCATCGACCTCGGTCTCTCGATCCATCCGCTGCAGCGCCTCTTCCGCTACTTCGTCGTGGTGACCGTCCTCCACGTCGTGGTGATCGGCCTCACCCTGGGCGTGCTCGCGCTGTCGGGCGGCGCCGGCGCCGCCGCGGTCGCCCTGCTCTTCGAGCACCACGCGCCGCTGCTCGCCGCGCGCCTGCTCCTGGGACCCGTCGCCGCCCTCGGGATCGCGTACCTCATCCACCGCACCCTCGCGATTCCGCAGACGATGGCAGCGACCGGCCTCTTCTACATCGCGATCCTCTTCGTCCTGGTCGGCGAGATGCTCGGGCGCCTGATCCTCTTCCGGACCGGCCTGCCGCTCTGAGCGGGTCACTCCTCGACGCGGACCACCGTCACCATGAGGCCGCTCGACGTCCATCCGACGTCGAACCCGACGCGCATGCCTTCGCGCAGCCCGTTGACGCGCGGGATCGGCCCGCGGATCTCGACGAACGGCCACTTGAACCGGTACTCGCGCCCGGTCGCGTCGGAGCGCACGAGGCCGGTCTCGCTGCCGTAGTACACGCGGACGATCGTTCCCTGGTAGTAGCGCCCACCCTCTTCGCCCAGCGGGGCGCCGTCGCTCTGCGGCGGGCCCTCGTCGCCCAGCTCGTCGATCACGCTCCGGCCGCCTTGGCGCCGGCTTCGGCGACGGTCGCGAGCCGTGGCAGCCCCACCCGATCGACGAACTCCGGAAAGCGCTCCGCCTTGCGGCGCTCGCGCTCGTAGTAGCGCGCCACGGCCGCGACCGCGGCGGACGCCGCCTCTTCGGGATAGCGCCCGAGCCGCTTGCCGATGCGCCCGCGGCCTTCGCCGACCGAGCCACCGACCAGGATCGAGTAGTACGGGCGCTGGACGCCGTCCTTCTCGGTCACCGTGTGGCCGGTGAGGCCGATGTCGCCCACGTGATGCTGTCCGCACGAGTTCGGGCAGCCGCTGATCTTGACGCCGAAGACGCCGAGCCGCGCCGCGAACTCGTCGCCTTCGTCGAGGAGGTGCGCGCGGATGCGCTCCGCCATGCCCATCGAGCGGGTGATGGCGAGCGAGCAGTAGTCCATGCCCGGGCACGACACGACGTCGTTGATGGTGCTGACGTCGGGGTTGCCGAGCTCGTTCGCGACGAGTGCCGCATGAAGAGCCGGCAGCGACGCCTCGGAGATCCAGGGCAGCACCACGTTCTGATCGTCCGTCGCCCGCAGCGAGCCGTTGCCGAACTCGCGGGCGAGGCGCGCCAGGACGCGCATCTGGTCGGTCGTGAGATCGCCGAGCGGGAGCTGGACCAGCGCAGCGCGGTAGCCCGCCTGGCGCTGGGCGTGGGTGTTCGTCGCTTTCCAGACCGCGAAGCCCGGCGCCGCGTGGCCACCGCCCGGCGGCGTCTCGGCGGGAGCGGGATCGCGATAGAGGTCGACGGCCTCCTGCACCTCGCGGCGCAGCTCCGTACCGCGTTCGGCGGTGACGCGCGCCACCTCCTCGGCCACCACCTGACGGAAGCGCTCGAGGCCCATCTTCTTCACTACGTACTTCATCCGCGCGCGGCTGCGGTTCTTGCGCTCGCCGTGCCGATGCTGGACGCGGACGATCGCTTCGCACCAAATCAACAGGTCGGCGTCGGGGATGAAGTCGGTGAGAAACTGCGCCAGGAAGGGTTGCGAGCCGAGCCCGCCGCCGGCGTACACCATGAAGCCGCGCTGGTCGCCCCGCGTCTTCGCGTAGACGCCGATGTCGTTCACGGGGACCTGGGCACAGTCGAGCGGGCAGCCTTCGACGGCGATCTTGAATTTCCGGGGCAGCGTCAGGTTGAGCGGGTTGAACAGGAAGTACTCGTGCACGGCCAGGATGTACGGCGAGACGTCGAACGGCTCGTCGGGCGAGACGCCGGCGTACGGGCACCCGGTGACGTTGCGGACACTGTCGGCGCACGCGCCGCGGGTCGTGATCCCGACCCGCAGGAGCTGGTCGTACATGTCCATGATCTGCTCGACCGGCACCCAGTGGATCTGCAGGTCCTGGCGCGTGGTGAAGTGGCCGATCCCCCGGCCATAGCGGTCCGACACGTCGGCGAGCACCTCGAGCTGCTCCGCCGACATCCGGCCGCCCGGGAGCTTGATCCGCTGCATGTGGCTCGTGTGATCGAGCTGGTAGTAGAGGCCGTACGACAGGCGGACCGGCCGCCAGGAGTCGGCCGGGAGCGTCCCCTCGAGGTGCCGCGCCAGCCGGTCGGCGTGGAGCCGCAAGGCATCGCGGTGCTGGTGCTCGGTGGGTCGCATTTTCGGCTCGGCGTGGCATTATGCCGACCCCCATTCCGCAGAGTCAACGTCATGCGCCGCGAGACCGGATACATCCTGCTGCCCACCCGACGCCGGGTCGACGTCGCGGCGCTCGCACGCGCGTGCGATGTTCCGTGGCGACCCTGGGCGCGCCGCGGCCTCGCCCGCGCGGAGCACGGCACCGACGGTCGCGTCCATCTCGTCGTGCTGCGACCGTCGCCCGACGGCGTGGTCGTGAGCGTCACCGGCGCCGACGCACGCGACACCGAGGTCCTCGCGCCGATTGCGTCGCGCGTTCGCCATGCGCTCCGCCTGGACTCGCGGCGTGCGACCCGACTGCGGGGGACGTCCGCCTTCGAAGACGCGGCGCTCGAGCTACTCGGGCGCGAGCCCGTGTCGGCGCGTGCGCTCCTCGCCCTCGGGCGGCGGTGTCCGGTGGCACGATCGCTGCGCACGTTCCCGGACGCGGCCACGATCGCGGCAGTGCCGCCGCGTGTGCTGGCGCGCGCCGTCGGCTCGGGGGCGCGGAGCCGCCGCCTTCAGGCGCTGGCGCGCGGATTCGCCGCGCTCGCGCCCGCCGTGCCGAGGACGTCGTAGGCGAGACCGGCGAACGCGCCGCCTTCCGACGCCAGCGCCGCGAACACGGACTCGGCGGCGGGTGCCCCCTCGAACTCGCTGCCTGCGAGGAGATCGGCGAGCGCGCGCCAACCCGTGATGGCGTCGCCGGCCGGCTTCACCGCCTGCCAGAAGCGCTGCACGCGTCCAGCGTGGTTCGTGAAGGTTCCGTCGCTCTCGGCGTAGGTGGCGATCGGCAGCACCACGTCGGCGTACTGCGCCACCTCGCGCTGGTCGCTGTCGAGCACGACGAGGTACGAGAGCTTCTCGAGCCCGCGCTTCGTCCGCTCGTCGGGGAGCCAGGTCGTGAGATCGGCACGCACGAGGACGAGGCCTTTCACGCGCCCCGCCTCGATGCCGGCGAGCACCGCCTCCACGCCCGTCGCGTCGGTGCCGAGCCCCTGCAATGCCAGCCCCCGGGTATTCGGGTTCCGGTCCGCCTTGACGAGGAAGTCGTCGTGGAAGGCGCTGGCCGGCGACCACGAGATGCCCCCGATCGTCGCGTCGAGCCTCCGCGCGAGCTGCCGCGCGAGGAAGACCTCCTCGTTGGACGCCTGCGCCGACACGATGACGGCGACGGACCCGGCGCCGTCCTTCGCGATCTCCCCGAGATGCGCCAGAGTCGCAGCGAGCGCCGCCGACCACTCGGCCGGCGCGAAGCCGCCCGCGCCGCGCACGAGCGGTTGCAGGAGGCGTCCCTCGCCCTGGAGGCCCGCGTAGGACAGGCGTCCCTCGTCGCACATCCAGTACTGGTTCACGTCCGGGTTCGCGCGCGGCTGGAAGCGGAAGATCCGTCCTTCGCGGTGGTAGATCTCGATGTTGCAGCCGTTGGCGCAGCCCCCGCACACCGAGTTCGTCCGCTCGAGGTACCAGACGCGCGCCTTGAAACGGAACTCCTTGCTGGTGAGCGCCCCGACCGGGCAGATGTCGACGACGTTGATCGAGTACGGGTTGTCGAGCGTGCGGCCCGGTGCCAGCTCGATGCGCGAGTGGTCGCCGCGCTCGAAGATCCCGATCTCGCTCGTGTGCGTCACCTCGTCGACGAAGCGCGTGCAGCGCGCGCACAGGATGCAGCGCTCCTGATCGAGCATGACGTGGGGCCCGATCGGGATCGCTTTGCCCTTCTTCACCTTGGCCGCCAGCGGCACGCGGCTGCGCTGGCGATCGTAGTCCATGTAGTACTCTTGCAGCTTGCACTCGCCGGCCTGATCGCAGACGGGGCAGTCGATCGGGTGGTTGATGAGGAGGAACTCAAGGACCGCCTTCTGGGCCGTCTTCGTCTTCTCGCTCGTCGTGTGGACGACCATGCCGTCCGTCACGCGCGTGTTGCAGGCGATCTGCAGCTTCGGCGACTTCTCGATCTCGACCAGGCACATCCGGCAGTTGCCGGAGATCGAGAGCCCCGGGTGCCAGCAGTAATGCGGGATCTCGATCCCCAATCGGTCGGCGGCCTGGATCACCGTGAGGCCGTCCTCGACCTCGACCTTCTTGCCGTCGATCTCAACCGTGGGCATGGGCGCGTGGCTCCGCGGCGCGCAGCTCGGCGCGCGTGTTGAACGGGCACCGACCGAGCCGGGCGTGCTCCTCGAACTCCGCACGGTACTTGGTCACGAAGGCTCGCACGGGCATGGCCGCGGCGTCGGCGAGGGCGCAGATGGTGTTGCCCATCATGTTGTTCGAGATGTTGAGGAGGAGATCCACGTCCTGCGGCGAGGCGTGGCCCTCTTCGAGCCCGTGCAGGACGTTCTCGAGCCAGCCGGTTCCCTCGCGACAGGGCGTGCACTGCCCGCACGACTCGTGGCGGAAGAAGTGCGCCAGCGTGAGCGTCGCCCACACCATGCACACGGTGTCGTCCATCACCATGATGCCGGCCGAGCCCAGGAACGAGCCCGCCTTCTGCACCGAGTCCATGTCCATCGCGACGTCGATCTCGTCGGGCGTGAACACCGGCATGGACGCGCCGCCGGGGATGACGCCTTTCAGCGCGCGGCCGTTCGGGATCCCGCCCGCGTGCTCGTAGATGATCTCGCGCAGCGGCGTGCCCATCGGCAGCTCGTACGTCCCCGGACGCACGACGTGTCCCGAGACGCAGAAGAGCTTCGGCCCGGGGCTCTTCTCCGGTCCGATCGACTTGAACCAGTCGGCGCCGCGCGTGACGATGTGCGGCACGCAGGCGAGCGTCTCCACGTTGTTGACGATCGTCGGGCAGCCGAACACCCCGTGGGTCGCCGGGAACGGGGGCTTGATGCGCGGATAGGCGCGCTTGCCTTCGAGCGATTCGATGAGCCCCGTCTCCTCGCCACAGATGTAGGCGCCCGCGCCGCGGTGGACGATGACCTCGAGGTCGAAGCCGGTGCCGAAGATGTTCTTGCCGAGGAAGCCGCCCGCGTTCGCCTCCTGCACCGCCTCCCAGAGCCGCTCGTAGCCGGTCAGCATCTCGCCGCGGATGTAGATGTAGGCGCGGTGACACTTGATGGCGAAGGCGGAGATGAGGACGCCCTCCAGGAGCTGGTGCGGATCGTCCTCCATGATCTCGCGATCCTTGAAGGTCCCGGGCTCGGACTCGTCGGCATTCACGCACAGGTAGACCGGCTTCTCGCTCTGCTTCGGCAGGAAGCTCCACTTCATCCCCGTCGGGAAGCCCGCACCCCCGCGGCCGCGGAGATTCGACGCCTTCACCATGTCGACCAGCTGCTCCGGCGTGTGCTGGGTGAGCGCCTTTCTGGCGGACTCGTAGCCCCCGTGCTTCAGGTAGACCGGCAGCCGTCGCAGGTCCGGGATGTCCCGGCACCGGAGCAGGATCCGTTCGGGCATGATCCCCGGACTAGCTCGCGGCGTCCTGCGCCGCGGGACCCAACGGATGCCTCGAGCGCTGGATCTTGCGCTGGAGCGCCATGAGACCGTCGAGGACGGCCTCGGGCCGCGGCGGACATCCGGGAACGTAGACGTCGACCGGGACGATCCGATCGATCCCGGGCAGCGTCGCGTAGTTGTCGTAGAAGCCGCCGGTCGACGCGCAGGCACCGAAGGCCATGACCCACTTCGGCTCGGCCATCTGGTCGTACACCCGGCGCAGGATCGGCGCCTGGCGCATGGTGACCGTGCCGATGACCATGAGGAGGTCCGACTGCCGCGGCGTGAACCGTGGCAGGAGCGCGCCGAAGCGATCGATGTCGTACGGAGACATCGACAGCGACATGTACTCCATGGCGCAGCAGGCGGTCGCGAACGGGTACGGGAAGATGGAGTACTTGCGAGCCCAGCCGATGGCGCGATCGAGTCGCGTCACGACGACGGCCTCGGCGAGCAGCGCTTCCTCTCCCGAGGTCGCCCGACGCGGGCGCGCGATCGTCAGCGGCTTCGCCATGGGTTCGCACGAATTCGTACCCGGCCCTCCTCGTGGTGTCAAAGCCTTGCAAACCCGAGACCGGCGGGTTAGCGACGCGACACATGGACCCGTTCACGCGGCTCGTGCATCTGCTCGCGCTCGCGGTGTACCTGGGTGGAACGGTCGCGCTCGCGGCCATCTTCCTGCCGGCCATGGAGGCCATCGACGATCCCGCGCTGCAGCGGCGCGCCCTCGCCCGCGGGCTGCGTCCGTACAACGTGCTCTCGTTCGGCGCCCTTCTGGCCGCGCTCGCATCGGGGTGGAGCGCCATCACCGATCTCAAGGCGGCGTACGGCCCGGCGTTCGGCCAGCTCGTCTGGCTCCTCGCCGGCAAGCTCGGGCTGACCTTCCTGCTGATCATCCTGCCGGCCTCCTACCTTTCCTTCGGCCTCGCCCACCGCCTGGTGCGCGCCGAGCTGGGCGACCTTCCGGTCGAACCCGAAAAGCAGCGCGGCATGCTGCGTCGCATGCGCGGCGCCGCCTGGCTGGCGGTCGCGATCACCGTGTGGGTGGCATGGCTCGGCCTCCGGCTGACACAGACCCTGCACGCGGCGCCGCCGGCGCCCGTGAGCGGCGGGCATTCCGTCTCCTGATGTCGCAGCAGCTGGGCGTTCCGGTCGAGATCCTCGCCGTAGGCCACGAGCTCGTCCGCGGCCACAGGGTCGACACCAACTCCGCCTGGCTCGCGGCTCGCCTCCCCGGTCTCGGGGGACGCGTGACGCGGATCACGGTCGTCGACGACGATCCGCCCGCGATCGCGCGCGAGATCCGGCACGCGCGGGCCAACGGCGCCGCGCTCGTGGTCACGAGCGGCGGACTCGGGCCGACGTTCGACGATCGCACGCTGGTCGGCGTCGCCGCCGGCTTCGGACGCGGCCTGCGCGAGCATCCGACCGCGCTCGCCGCCGTCGCCCGGCGCTACGCCGAGCTGGCGGCGCAAGGTGCGGTCACGGACGGGACACTCACACCCGAGCGGCGCAAGATGGCACAGCTTCCCGAGGGTGCCGACTTCATCGAGAACACGGTCGGCACCGCGCCCGGCGTCCTCCTCGCCACCCCGGCGTTCGCCGTCCTCTGCGTCCCCGGCGTGCCGTTCGAGATGCAGGCGCTCTTCGAGGCGGCGTCCGACCGCATCGCGGCGCGCCTCGGAACGCCCGTGTTCCTCGCGGAGCGCGAGGTCGCCTCCGGGTGCGGCGACGAATCGCGCATCACCACGCTCGCCGAGCGCCTCATGGCGACGCACCCCACCGTGCACGTGAAGTCGCTGCCGACGGCGTTCGCGCCCGAGTGCGACCTGCGGGTACGTCTCACCGCCTGCGGCGGCACGGCGCTCGAGGCCGAGGAGCGCGTCGCCGCCGCGGCCACTGCGCTCACCGCGATGCTGCGGACTTTGAAGGAGTGAGCATGGATCGCTTCGTCCACGTTCCTCAGCGGACGGCCTTCGCCCCGGACAAGATGAAGAAGACGAACCTCGTCGACACGGCGAGTCTGTTCTGCGACGTCTACGGCCTCGAGCCGGGCCAGGCGCAGGCGGGACACAAGCACGCGGTCGGCGACAAGCTCTACTACGTCCTGTCGGGAACCGGCCGCATCCGGGTCGACGCCGACGAGCGCGACGTGCGGCCCGGCGACCTCGTGTGCGCTCCGGCCGGGAGCGATCACGCCGTCCACAATCCCGGCCCCGAGCGCCTCGCGCTGCTCGTCATGATGGCGCCGAAGCCCGGGTGAGTCGGATGGCGCAGGCGACCAGCGACGACGCCGCGGTCCTCGCCGCGAACGACGCCTTCTATCGCGCCTTCGAGAGCCTCGAGATCGATCGCATGCGGGCGCTCTGGCTGCCGAGCGGGCCGATCACGTGCATCCATCCAGGCTGGAACGCGCTCGTCGGCTGGCCCGACGTCATGGAGAGCTGGGAGGAGATCTTCGCGGGAACCCTCGGCATGCGCTTCACGCTCTCCGAGATCACCGTCCGCGTCGTCGGCGACGCGGCGTGGGTCCTGTGCGTGGAGGAGATCGAGACCCGCGAGGTGGACGGCCGGACCGAAGCACGCGTCCAGGCGACGAACGTCTTCGAGCGCCGCGACGGTCGATGGTGGATCGTGCACCATCAGGGTGGTCCGCTCATCGGGCCGCGCACCCGCATCGCCGGCTCGTCGCCCCTGCAGTGAAATTGCGTCCCCGTGCGGCCGATGGTAGTCGGCTGCGGTCATGCAGATGCAGGCGACGCAGCTCCGTGTGGGCAACATCATCGAGCACGAGGGCCAGCTCTGGCGCGTGATGCAGGCGACGCACCGGACGCCCGGCAACAAGCGCGGCTTCATGCAGGTGAAGCTGCGCAACCTGCGCGCCGGTACCCAGACGGAGTATCGCTTCGCCTCGGAAGATCGCGTCGAGCGCGTGAGCCTCGAGCAGCACGTGGCCGAGTACCTCTTCGAGAGCGGCGGCCGCTACACGTTCATGAACACCGACAACTACGAGCAGATCGAGCTCGACCGCGACGCGCTCGGCGACGCCGTCAACTACCTGGTCCCGAACAACCAGATCGAGATCGAGTTCCACGACGGCACGCCGATCGGCGTGAGCCTGCCGAAGACGGTCGACTTGAAGGTCGTCGAGGCCGCGCCCGGCATCAAGACCGCAACCGTGTCGAACGTCCTCAAGCCCGCGAAGACCGAGACCGGCCTCGTCGTCGGCGTACCCAACTTCATCAACGAAGGCGACGTGGTCACGGTCGACACCGAGAGCGGCGAGTACGTCGGCCGCGCCAAGGGCTGAGCGGTGCCTCAGCCGCTCGCGCGCACCTCGAGCGGCGTCTCTGCGAGCGGGCCCATCGCGTCGACGAGCTGCACCCAGTAGGTGCCGGCGGTCGGCAGCTCGAGGTCGACCAGGCGGTGGATCTCCTGCGCGACGCCCCCCGCCGCCGTCGCGATCGGCCGGGTGGTCACGACCGTGCGCCCCGACGGGTCCTCGATCGTGATCCAGGCCTCGCCGGCGCTCGGGAAGCGGCACTTCCAGAACACGGTCAGCTCGCGGTGGACGGCGGGAAACCGTGGCGCCCACAGGACGTCGACCAGGCCCGCGAGCGTGACCTTTCCGCCCGCGTCGACGCTCGCCGAGTCGCAGAGCAGCAGAGCCACCGCCGCAGGTCGCGCCATGCGCGGAACGTAACCGGTCCGATCCGCTGGCGCGAGCCATCCCGCTGCGTGCCCAGGCCGGAGGCATCCCTGCCCAGGGCCTCGGCAGCGTGGAGCGGCCGCCGTCGCCGGCCCGCGTCGGGCGCGGGCGCCCCGGGGCACGCATGTTGCTCCTCTCGGATCGAGACGCCATGTCCCCGCTCGGAGGCACCCCGCTCCCGTCCCGCGCAGCCGACGCGTACGACGAGTTCTACCGGGGCGACGCCGTCCCCCGCGACCACTACCGCCCGCTCTGGGACCACCTCCGCGACGGCGGCCACGCCGCGCTCGCAGCCCGAGCGCGCGCCACCCACGTGGCCCTCCGCTCGGAGGGCGTCACCTTCACGGCCCGGCCGGATGCCGTCGCGGGCGATCGCGTCTGGCCGTTCGATCCCATTCCCCGCATCATCCCCGGCGCGGAATGGGCGCTCGTCGAGGCTGGCGTCGCCCAGCGCATCCGGGCCTTCAACTGCTTCGTTCACGACCTCTACCACACGCAGCGCGTGCTGAAGGACGGCGTGGTGCCGGCGGAGCTGGTCTATGCCAGCCCCGACTTCCGGCGCGACATCGTCGGCGTCGAGCCGCCCCACGGCATCTACACGCACATCGGCGGGATCGACCTCGTGCGTGACGAGAAGGGTCGCTACCTCGTCGCCGAGGACAACCTGCGCATCCCGTCGGGCGTCTCCTTCATGATCGAGAACCGCATCGTGGAGCGCCGCGCCTTCCCGGAGCTCTTCGGTCGCTACCGTGTCCGGCACGTCGAGGACTATCCGGCCGTGCTCCTCCGCGCGCTGCGGAGCCTCTCGCCACGCGGACAGCGCGAGCCCCGGATCGTGGTGCTGACGCCCGGCATGCACAACGCGGCCTATCTCGAGCACGCCTTCCTGGCGCACGAGATGGACGTCGCTCTCGTCGAAGGCCGCGATCTCGTCGTCAGCAACGACGTCGTCCATTTGAAGACGACGCGCGGTCGCGAGCGCGTCGACGTCGTCTACCGGCGCGTGGACGATCTCTTCCTCGATCCGCTCTGCTTCCGCCCCGACTCGCTGGTCGGCGTCGCGGGCATCGTCAACGCCTGGCGGGCGGGCAACGTCGCCATCGTGAACGCGCCCGGAACCGGGATCGCGGACGACAAGGCCATCCATCCCTACGTGCCGGCCATCATCCGCTACTACCTCGGCGAGCCCCCGCTCCTCGACAACGTCCCCACCTATCAGATGACGAATCGCGCCGAGCGCGAATGGGTGCTCGCGAACCTCGACCAGGTGGTGGTGAAGCGCGTCAACGAGTCCGGGGGCTACGGGATGCTCGTCGGTCCCACCGCACCCCCCGAGCTGCGGGAAGCCTTCTCGCGGCGGATCGCCGAGAACCCGCGCAGCTTCGTCGCCCAGGCCGTGGTTCCACCCTCGCGGCATGTGTGCGCCTGCGACGATGCGCTCGAGACGCGCCACGTCGACCTGCGTCCGTTCGTCGTCTACGGCGACGAGCTCGACGTGGTGCCGGGGGGCCTGACCCGCGTCGCGCTCTCTCCCGGCGCGCTCGTCGTCGATGCCGCGCACGGCGGGGGCAGCAAGGACACGTGGGTGCTCGCCGCCGCGCCATGCTGAGCCGCATCGCCGACGCGCTCTACTGGATGGCGCGCTACCTCGAACGCGTGGACGACACCGCCCGCGCGATCCAGACCGATCTGCTGGATCTGCTGGACGCGGACGGGGAAGCCGCGGGGGGACGCCCGCCCCTCCTCACGCCGGAACGGACCTCACCGAGCGCGCTGCGCTCGAGCCTGCGGCTCGCGCGCGACAATGCGCGCGTCGCCCGCGACCGGATCTCCGACGACATGTGGGAGACGCTGCACGAGCTGTGGCTCCACGCCGACCCGCTGCTGGCGCACCCCGACGCCGGCGATCGCATGGAGCCGTTCTGCCGCTTCGTGCGCAACGAGGTCGCGCGTTTCCACGGCGTCGCCTCCGGCACCATGCCGCGCGGCGAAGCCTTCGGGTTCTACGAGCTCGGCACGTCGGTCGAGCGCGCCGACATGACGGCCCGCATCCTCGACATGGAGCACCACCTGGTGTCGCCGCGCGACGACGGTGGGGATTCGGCGATGGACTACTACCAGTGGACCGCGCTGCTGCGGGCGCTGTCGGGATTCGACACCTACCGGCGCAGCCACCACGCCGGCCTCGAGCCCGGCGCGGTCATCGACTTCCTCGTCCTGTCGCCGGAGTTCCCTCGCTCGCTGCGGTTCAGCGTCGAGGCCACCGCGCACGCCCTCGACGCCATCGGCAGCGTGCCGTCCGCGCGCGCCACCCTCGCCGCCGCGGCCACGCTCCGCGCTGCGGTCGTGCAGCTGCCGCGCACCGATGGCGGCAACGGCGTCCTGCACGAGTTTCTGCGCGGCCTGGTCGCCCACGTGGCAGCGTTCGACCGCGCCCTGTGCGAGGAGTTCTTCCAGAGCACGTCCGGAGACGTCGCGTGCGCTACCTGATCCACCACGAGACGCGTCTCGTCTTCCCGGATGCGGTCCGCGAGCACCACTGTGAGCTACGGCTCGTACCGCGTGAGGGGGAGATGCTCCGGGTCTCGAGCACGCGCGTCACCATCGAGCCCGAGGCGCGGCTGCGCAGCTACGTCGACGGCTTCGGCAATCGCGTCTACTACTTCGCGATCCTCGGGCGACACCAGCAGCTCGTGACCAACGTCGAAACGGTGGTGGAAACGCGCCGCGCCGGCGCCGGCTCCGAGAACTGGATCGATCCACGGCGCGGCGCCGCGTGGATCGCAGACGTCCTGCGCATGCATCCGCCCCTCTGGGACTACGTGCTCCACCGCAGTCTCTACACGCCCGACCTCGCCCCGGAGGCGCGCGAGCTCCGCATCCCGCGGCATCCCGCGGGTGCGCCGCTCGGCGACTCGCTGGGCGCGGCGATGGTGCGGGCGGGCGAGCTGCTCTCGTACGACGCGGGCCTCCGCGCGATCGACACGCCCCTCGATGCGGCGCTCGGGCGCGGATCGGGCGGATCGCACGACCTCGCCCACCTGCTCGTCGCGATGGTCCGGATGTGGGGCGTGCCCGCGCGCTACACCATGGGCTACGTCGGCGGCGGGCCCGAGGCGCTGCACGCGTGGGTCGACGTCCTGGTTCCGGGTGCGGGCTGGCGTGGCTTCGATCCCGTGCGACGGCAACCCGTCGACGACACCTACGTGCCCGTCGCGGTCGGACGCGACTCGCGCGATGCCACTCCGCAGCGCGGCACGTTCACGGGCACGGGCCCCGGCACCGTCCCCGACGTCCTGCTCCGCGTCACCCGGTTGGAGGACCCGGTGCGCCCTCACCTCGCGCGATCGCCTGCAGGACCGTCTCGCAGCGAGCGAGCATCTGCTCCATCGTGAAGTGGCGCTCGATCCGCGCCCGCGCCGCGCGTCCCAAGGCGGCGCGCCGTGCCGGAGCGCCGGCGAGCGCCGCGACCGCGTCGGCCAGCGCCACGTGATCCTCGACCGGGACGATGACGCCCGACGCTCCGTCCTCGATCGCCTCGTCGGCTCCGACGGTCGCGGTCGAGACGACGGCACGGCCGGCCGCCATCGCTTCGAGCGTCGTCTGCACCATCACCTCCTGGCGCGACGGCTGCACGAAGACGTCGAGAGCCGCGAGCAACGCCGGAACGTCGTCGCGCTGGCCGAGGAAGCGAACCGCGCCGCCGAGCTTGGCTGCCTCGGCCTCGACGAGCGGCGCGTCGCGGCCGCCGCCCACTACCAGGAACCGCGCCCCCGGCACGCGCGATCGGATCGCAGGAATGGCGGCGAAGAACCGGTCGAGGCCCTTCTGCCACGCGAGCCGGCAGACGGTCCCGATCGCGATCTCGTCCTCGCCGAGACCGAGCCCCTCGCGGGTCGCGCTCCGCAGCGCGATCCCCAGGTCGAACGGCGCGAGGTCGACGCCCTTCCAGAAGACGTAGTGCTTCTGCGGCGGGCCGAAGCCGTGCTCGACGTACCAGCGTACCGAGCCGTACGCGATGTCGATGCCGGCATCCACGCGGCGCCAGGTATGGCGGTCGAGCCACCGCTTCGGGTCGAGCTCGCCCGTCAGCCCGAAGAAGAGCGCCACGCGCCCGCCGCCGCCGGTGGCACGCGCCCACGACGCCATGCGCGCCACCTTCTTCGCCTTCACGACCACCACGTCGGGGCGTTCGGCGCGGATCGCGCTGCGCAGGCGGAGGACGCGCATGATCCACGCGCCGTAGTGGTCGTCGCGCACGCGGATGCCGCGCGCGCGGGCCGCCGCGGCCCACGGCGCGCGCGGCCGGCCGAGCATCACGCAGGAGTGGCCGCGCGCCGCGAGCCCCGCGGCCGCGTCCATCATCCAGCGCTCGACGCCCCCGAACGTCCGGCTCTGGTTCGTGTTGACGAACAGCACGCGCACGCGCGCGCTTATCGTCCCTTCCAGCGCGGCGCCCGCTTCTCGGCGAACGCGCGCGGCCCCTCGACCACGTCCTCGCTCGCCCACAGTCGATCGACGGCGTGATAGCCCGCGAAGAGCGCATCGGCGAGCGGTCTGCCGAGGCCCTGGAGGGCAGCCTGCTTGGTCGCCTGCACCGAGAGCGGCGAGCACTCGGCGATCGTGCGCGCCCAGCGCTCCGCCGTCGCCAGAAGGTCCTTGCCGGGAACGACCTCGTTCACGAGGCCGATGCGATGCCCCTCGGCCGCGGTGATCGGCTTGCCGGTCAGCATCATGCCCATGGCGATCTTCAACGGAAGCTGTCGCGGCAGGCGGTGCACGCCGCTCGCGGCGGCCATGAGGCCGACGCGCGGCTCGGGCAGGCCGAGCGTCGCGTGCTCGGCGGCGATGATGATGTCGCACGAGAGGGCGATCTCGAGGCCACCGCCCAGGGCGAAGCCGTTGACGGCCGCGATGACCGGCTTCCAGAGGTCGAAGCGCGAGGTGATGCCCGCGAAGCCGCTCTTCGGCATGCGCGGCATCCCGTGCTGCGCCGTCCACTTGAGGTCGTTGCCGGCCGAGAACGCCTTCTCGCCTGCGCCCGTCAGCACGACGACCCACGAGTCGTCGTCGGCGGCGAAATCGTTCCAGCACTGGTCGAGCTCCTCGTGCGCCGGAGGATGGAGCGCATTCATCACCTCGGGTCGATGCATGGTGATGAAGGCGACGTGGTCCCGCTTCTCGTAGCGAACGAACTCGAAGCCCATCGCGCTCCCATACCGCACGGGTCGGCGCATTGACAGGGGGCGAGCTCCGCGGCTAGCTCCCACGCATGGCGCTCGAGCATCGCGTGGTCGAGACGAACGGCGTGCGTTTGCATTGCGCCGTCGACGGCGCGGGCCCGCTCGTGATCTTCCTGCACGGCTTCCCGGAGTGCTGGTACTCGTGGCGCCATCAGCTGGCGGCGCTCGCACCCCGCTTCCGCGTCGTGGCGCCGGACCTCCGCGGCTACGGCGAGAGCGACAAGCCGGCGGGCGTGAAGGCGTACGAGCTCCCGCAGCTCGTCGCCGACGTCGCCGGCCTCGTGCGCGCCTTCGGCGAGCGCGACGCGGTCATCGTCGCGCACGACTGGGGCGGCGGGATCGCGTGGGAGTTCGCGATGGTGCATCCCGAGCTGACGCGCCGGCTCGTGGTCATGAACTGCCCGCACGTCGCGATCTTCCGCCAGCACCTCCAGGGCAACCTGCGTCAGATCGCCAAGAGCTGGTACATGTTCTTCTTCCAGATCCCCTGGCTCCCCGAGACCCTCATCGGCTGGAACAACGCCTGGCTCGTCGGCAACGCCATCCGCAACTCGGCCATCCAGAAGAGCGCGATCACCGAGACGGACCTCCGCATCCTGCGCGAGGCCGCCAGCCGGCCGGGCGCGCTGCGCTCGGCCATCAACTACTACCGCGCGGCCTTCCGGAGCGACGAGGCGGCAGCCGGACTGCCGGAGCCCGTGCGGCGCTTCTTCTACGGCGATCGCACCTTCGCGCCGCCACGCCGCCGCCTCGAAGACTGGCCCGTCATCACCGCGCCCACCATGCTGATCTGGGGCGAGCAGGACGTCGCGCTCCGCAAGGAGCTCAGCTACGGCATGGACCCGTTGTTCTCGACCCCGCCGCGCCTCGAGTACATCGCCGACGCCGGCCACTGGGTGCAGCAGGAAAAGCCGGACGAGGTGAATCGGCTGCTCCTGGACTTCCTGTCCGACCTCGGGGCCGAGCGCGCCGCAGCCCCGCCCGCGCCGCTCGAGTCCGCGAGCCCCCCGCCCGCGAGCTGACTCCGCTCAGCCGAGCGGCTCCTCCGTGCACTTCACCTCGGGGCGCCTCGCGCCTTCGCGGTAGCGCGCTTCGCCCTTGCCGTGGATCCAGAGGCTGGGCCCGCCTTCGACGCCGTAGCGCGCGCCGCTCCCCGATGGCAGCGCCGCGAGCACGACGTGGATGCTCTTGCGGCTGACGTACGCGAGCGGGGGATCGGTCTTGAGGAAGATCACGCTCACGAGGCCATCGGTCTGGTCGCAGCGATAGGCGAATGGACCCAGGCTGATGCCCTTGGCGTCGGCGCTCCGCGTGGCCCGCTGCGAGAGACGCAGCCAGTCGATCCGCTCGATGTAGCGGTCGCGGGCACACGTCTCGGGCTCCGGAGCGGTCGTGCACTTCGCGCGATCGCCGAGCCATTGGCGCTGCTCGTCCTTCAGCACGTCCGCGCCCGCGGCCGGCGCCTTCGACGCCAGCGCATAGAGCCGCGCCGTCTCCGCGTCCAGCAGCGACAGGGTCGGGTTGCGGCAGACGACCTCTTCGATCGCGCCCGCCGTGACGTGCGAGCAGTCGAAGCTCGGACCGGCGGCTCGCGCCACGTCGGCGCCGAGCGCCAGGGCGCACATCGCGATCCATGCGAGTCTCGTCAACGCCGGGCTCCCTCGCGCACGCGGTATAGCGTGCGCGCTTCGGGCCCGCCACGGCGTCCGCCGCGGCTCGCCTCCCACCGCGCCATGGTGTATGACCGAAGCCGTCGACGCGTTTCGATGGTGCCGCGGCACGGGGTGCCCGGGTGGGAGGGGGCGACATGAAGTGGGTGTTCACCGCAGCGCTGGCCGCGTCGTTGCTTCGCGCGTTCGCGAGCCCGGCCGGGGCGGCATGCGTGAGCTCGAAGTGCCCGGACACGGCGTCCATCGACGCCGCGCGTGACCTCGTCCAGGCCGCCTGCGGCTGCACGAGCGACGTCTCCCACGCCACGTACGCGCGCTGCGTGAAGAGCACCCTCCAGCTCGCGAACCTCGTCGCGCTCGTCCCCGACAAGCGGTGCCGCAAGCTGATCCTCACGTGCGAGAAAGCGTCGATCTGCGGGACGGCGGGCGCGGTCGTCTGCTGCAGCCTCAAGAAGAACGGGAAGGTGAAGGCCTCGGTCGTGAGCTCCGCGGCCAAGTGCAAGAAGGGCGCGCCCTGCGACGGGTCCGGCGGCTTCTTCAGCAAGTTCGACGCGTGCAATCCCGACGGCACCTGCGCCGGACCGACCACCACCACGACGAGCACGACCCCGCCTCCCACGACCACGTCCACCACCACGAGCTCGTCCTCGAGCTCGAGCACGTCCACGTCGACCAGCACGACGACCCGCACCACCACGTCGTCCACCACGACCACCAGCACGTCGACGACGACCACCACGACCACGTCGACCTCGACGACCACCACCTCGACCACGACGACGACCTCGACCTCCTCGACCACGACCACGTCGACGTCCACGACCACGACCAGCACCACGTCGACCAACACGTCGTCGACCACGACCACATCGACATCGTCGACGTCGACCTCGTCGTCGACCAACACCACCACCTCGTCGCCGACGACGAGCACCGCGGCCCCGACGACCACGACGGCGGCGCCGACAACCAGCACGGTCGCACCGACCACCACCACCACCGCGGCCCCGACGACGTCCACCACGTCGTCCACGACCTCCTCGACGACCAGCGCACCCACGACCAGCTCGTCGACGACCACGACGCCATCCACGTCGAGCACCTCGTCGAGCTCGGCCCCCACGACGACCAGCTCGTCCACGACGAGCTCGTCGTCGACGTCGTCGTCGAGCACGACCGAGCCGCCGACCACCACCAGCTCGTCGTCGTCCACCACCTCCTCCACCTCGAGCTCCTCGTCGAGCACGACCACGTCGTCGTCGTCGACGACCGAGGCACCGACCACGTCGACGACGTCGACCAGCTCGTCCACGACCTCGTCGACGACGTCTTCGACCTCGACCACCACCGAGCCGCCGACCACCACCAGCTCGTCGTCGTCGACCACCTCGTCGACCTCGAACTCCTCGTCGTCGACCACGACCTCCACCTCGACCACCTCGACGACCACCAGCACGAGCACGACGACGAGCACCCTCCCCGTCGTGACGATCGTGGCGTCGATGCCGAACGCGTCCGAGGCGGGCCCGGTCGCCGGCACGTTCACGCTCACGCGAACCGGCAGCACCGCCGCAACCCTCACGGTGAGCTTCGCGATCGGCGGCACGGCGGCCAACGGCCTCGACTACAGCATCATCAGCTCCCTCGCCGACTTCCCGATCGGCTCGTCGACCGTCGACGTGACGATCACGCCCCTGAACGACGGACTCGTCGAGGGCAACGAAACGGTCACGCTCACACTCGCGGACGGTGCAGCCTACGACCTCGGGACGCCGAGCCAGGACACGGTCACGATCGCGGACATGCCGCCGCCGGTGATCACGGTGCAGGCGACCGACCCGAACGCCTCCG
>DATJZY010000079.1 GCA_035577985.1 Candidatus Eisenbacteria bacterium | reverse complement strand
CGGAAGCAGCTCCACGTTGCTGAGCGAGGCCTGCGGCGCGCCGCGGTGGCCGAGCAGGCGCAGCGAGACCTCGCCCGCCCCCGCCGCGAGCAGGATGGAGGCGATGAACAGCGCGAGCGTCGCGAGCCATTGCCGACGCGGTCGCGCGTGCGTCATCGCGCCGCGGTCCCGGCGGGCGGCACGGCGGCGGGGTCGAGCAGTCCGTCGCGGTCGAGATCGCGAAGCAGCAGATCGGCGATCCGCCTCGCTCCCTCGGGTGTCGTGTGCATCGTGTCGAGGAAGAGCGGAACGGGATCCGGGATCCGATCGAACTCGCGCTCGAGATCGATGAGCGGCACGCCCTCGTCGAGCGCAACGCGCCGGATCGTCTGGTTGTAATCGTGGATCAGATCGAGCAGATCGAGCACGCCGTAGGCCGAGGGGAAGTAGGGAAAGAACACGTTGGCCCGTCGGATATCTTCCAGCGTCATCTCGGGCCGCACGACGGTCGGCAACGTGACGAGCACCGGCCGGCTGCCGGCGCCTCGTACCGCCGCGATCATCTCGCGGAGCGTGCTCTCGTAGAGCGCGGGTCGGAATTCCTTCAACCGACCGGTGTCGCTCTCGGGTCCGGTCGAGGGGGGGCGAAGATACGGCCGCACGTCGTAGAACATCAGCTTGCGCAGGCCCTTCACCAGCCAGAGCCGGTCGAGGAAGCGCGCTACGCCGGCCCAGCGCGCGCTGCTTCCGCCCGCGAACGGGTCGACCTTCATCAGGTCGTTCCAGCCGATGTAGACGATCACGACATCGGGGTGGAGCGGCAGCACCTTCGTGCGCAGGCGCCGCAGCGCGAGCTCCGAGTTGAGGCCGGAGACGCCGGCGTTCACGACTTCGTACCGCAGGCCCGGCCGCTCGCGCTCCTGCAGCATGCGGTCGAGCTGCGCGGGATAGGTGTACAGCTCGTGGCCGCCGCCGTAGGTGCACGAGTCGCCGACGGCGACGATGCGCCAGAGATCCGGGCCGTCCGGCTCGAGCTCGCGGCCGACGAAGCCGTCGGAGTTGATGACCGCCTGGCCCATCGCGGAGCGGTGGTGGCCCGGAACGAGCACGAACGTCTGCGTCGCGATGTCGAAGCGCTCGGCGTCCTCACGCAGGTAGTAGGCCCACCCGCGCACGGCGAGCTCGCCCGCGCCGAGGAATAGGCCGATCAGGATCGCGCTGAAGAGGATCGACTTGCCGAGGCCGAACTGCGGCTGCTGTCGCTCCGCCATGACTACGAGTGTCCGCGGTCGCCGTCGATGATCGAGAGCACGGCGGGAACCAGGTGTTCCGCCAGCACGCGATTCCCCGTCGGCGTCAGGTGGCAGTAGTCGGTGTAGACGTCTCCCTCGACTCGGCCATAGATGTCCGTCAGGTCCACGACGGTGGCGCCGCTCGGCGCGGTCGCCTTCGCGAGATAGTCGAGCACGATCGGCCGCGCTCGGTTCTTGAACTCGATGTAGTTCTCGGCCCAGTAGGTCTTCATCTCGTCGTAGATCTCCTGCTCCAGCGGAGAGAACTGTTTGCCCTGCCGGAACGAGATCTCGGGCTGCAACGCGAAGATGGCATGTACGCCCTCGTGCTGGAGGATCAGGCCGTTTCGCTCGACCATCTTGACGAAGTTGTTCTCCGCGTTGACGCGTAGGTTCGCGAGCGCGGTGTCGACGTCCATGTGCGGACGCGGGCCGCGGTGCAGCACCGTCATCATCTGCGATGCGTTGTTGAGCGCGCGTCCGGCCAGGTGGAAGAAGTGGCTCTTCCGGAAGAGCCACCAGCCTGTGTAGTAGGCCCAGGCCGAGAACGTCGGATCCCCGAGGAAGCTGTGGGCACGCTCCTGGTAGGCGTAGTCCCGCCACTGATCGAAGCCGGGATCGGTGTTGTAGTAGTCGTTGAAGCCGTCGAGGAAGATCACCAGGTCGGGGTGGTACTTCAGGATCGTCTGGTTCAGGTAGATCAGGTGGTGGTGGCTGTAGAAGCTCGTGATGGCGGCGTTGATCACCTCCACGCGAAGGCCGTCCACCTTCCCGTCGAGCGCCTGCTCGAGGTAGTGGTCGATCGTCTCGTCGTTGCGGATGACGGGATACTTCGCCACGCCGAAGCGCGACAGCGATTGCAGCCCGTACCCCGTGGAGCCGCCCATCAGGAAGATCCGGTAGGTTCCGGGCGGTTTCTCTCGGGGGGTGTCCTCGCTGCGACGGAAGCCCTGCGCGTTGTGCGCGATGCCCCGGGTGTCGCGGAAGTTCGGCGTGAGCCGGATGCTCTTGTACGGATCGAACTCGTAGTTCATCAGATGCTCGCCGTCGTACCCGCGGAAGAGCCGGAGGTAGGCGTACGACGAGAACTCCAGCAGACCGAAGGTAAACACCCCCACGAGCGCGAGAGCGAAGATGCGGCGCCGCAGCCCAGGGCGGGTCGCATGGAACGCAGATGGTGTTGCGCGCGGCTCGTCCGGCTGCATCGAGAGTCCTGGGGCGGTACAGAATTGATCGGGAGTTCGATGCGTGAGATTGACCCGAGGTTCGCGAATCGCCACTCGACCCCGGGTGTGTGCCGCGCTGGTGTGGTGATCGATCGATGTTCCTGCGGGGGCACAAGTACACGGTTGAACTCTGGCGCGATCGCGTGAAATTCGATCAGGGTGCCAGGAGGCCGGACTAATGGCGCGATGGCACGTCGTCGTGCTGACGCTCTGCGTTTCGTTGCCCGTGAATGCCGTGGAGCTAGTCCCAGGCGACATCTTGGTACTCGGCAACAGCCAGCAGGTCGGCCCGGGAATCATCCTTGTCGATCCGGTAACTCACGCACAGACGCTGATGGCGTCAGGCACGTTCGGGGACTTCACGGTCGCGCCAGGCGGAAGCCTCTACGCAACAGTCGGAGATTCCGTGGTGCGAATCGATCCCGACACGGGAGCGCAGACGACGGTCTCCTCAGGCGGTCTGCTCGCCCCGATGCATCCGTTCGATGCCAGCACGCCCGGCGGCAGCTACGTGGCCGCGAGCGGTGACACCCTGTTCGTGGCACGCCAGTACGACGAGCGCGTCATCCAGATCGATCCACGGACGGGCGCGCAATCGATTCTCTCGTCCGGAGGGTTGCTCCTCCCCGATAGCCGGAACCCCAGTCTTCGAGCCGTCAACGGGACGCGAGATCTGGCCATTGGACCGAACGATGAGCTCCTCGTCTTGCAGAACGAGTACATCGCGATCGGGGAGGTGATCGGAATCGCGCTGGCCACCGGCGTCCAGAGCTATGCCTTTCTCGAGCCGCACCCTGAGAGCAGTCTGTTCGCGGATCCGGATGGCTTCGGCGTCTCGGCGGATGGAACATTGGTCGCTTGCGACCGAGGGGTCTCTGGGTTCTTCTTCCAGCTCGATCCCGTCCTCGGCGCAGTGATGCTCCCGGTGCCGATGGTCGACAGGTCGGGGAACGTGCTGCCCATGCAGGCGGTGAACGCCGCCATCTCGGGCGACGGAACGCTCCTGCTGATCCGCGCCGCGGTCGACCTGGTCCGCTTCGATCCATACACCGGCGGGCTCGACTTCCTCGCCTCCGGCGACTTCGATGAGGTCGAAGTCGTCCCGGCGCCGGAGCCGAGAACCGCGCTGCTCGTGCTCTGCGGCCTGTGTGCGTTCTCGATCGCGACGGCTCGGCGTCGGACCGCCCAGTCGCATCGGTCTCACTGAGCCCTCGCTCCGATCCGTAGAGACACGGTCACGAGAGGCCATGGGGTGCTAGCGGAAGGCGACCGCGGTGGTGAGCGGCTGCGGATCCTCCAAGTCGCCGCAGCGGGGCCGTATGGCGGCCTCGAGTCGATGCTGGCCCTGCTCGCGGCGGGACTGACGCGCCGTCACCACGACCTGCGAGTGGCCGCAGTGCTCGACCCCGGCCCCGAGCCGCATCCGTTCGAGTCGTTGCTC
>DATJZY010000078.1 GCA_035577985.1 Candidatus Eisenbacteria bacterium | reverse complement strand
ACCCGAGAGCGCGGCCGCTACGCAGCCCTAGGCGGAGTAGGCCGCGCGCCTTGTCGGGTCCGCGAGGACCCTCTGCGCCCCCGCACGCAAGCCCGGCTTACGCGATCACCGACTATTTGAAACGCCCGAGCTCCCGGCGCGCGATGACCATCTTGTGGACCTCGTCCGGGCCGTCGGCGAGGCGCAGCATGCGCAGGCTCCGCCACATGCCGGCGAGCGGGGTGTCGTCCGAGACGCCGAGCGCGCCGTGGACCTGGATGGCGCGGTCGAGCACCTGCATGCAGACGTTCGCGGCGACGACCTTGATCATCGCGATCTCCTGTCGCGCCTCGCGCTTGCCGATCGTGTCCATCTTCCAGGCCGCGTAGAGGGTGAGCAGCCGCGCCTGGTCGACCTCCATGCGCGAGGTGGCGATCATGTCCTGCACGAACTGCTTCTTGGCCAGCGGCTCGCCGAACGCGACGCGCGTGTTGGCTCGCTTGCACATCATCTCGATCGCACGCTCGGCGGCGCCGATCGCCCGCATGCAGTGATGGATCCGGCCCGGCCCGAGCCGCGCCTGCGCGATCATGAAGCCGGCGTTCTCGGGCCCGAGCGTGTTGGTGATCGGCACCCGGCAGTCCTCGTAGCGGATCTCGCAATGTCCGCCGCCGGTCGAGTGCCCCATGACGGGAACCGAACGGACGAGGTTGAAGCCCTTCGTGTCGGTCGGAACGAGGATCATGCTCGCGCGCAGGTGCGGCGCGGCTTCGGGATCGGTCACCGTCATGGCGATCGCGATGCTCGCGCCGACCGCGCCCGACGTGAACCACTTGTGGCCGTTGATGACCCAGTGGTCGCCGTCCTTCACGGCACGCGTCTGCAGCGTCGTCGGGTCGGCGCCCGACACCTCGGGCTCGGTCATCGAGAAGCAGCTCCGGATCTCGCCGGCGAGGAGCGGGGCGAGCCAGCGCTTGTGCTGCTCGGCGTTGCCGAACTCCTCCAGGATCTCCATGTTGCCCGTGTCCGGTGCGGCGCAGTTGAAGGCCATGGCGCCGACGAGGCTGCGCCCCATCTCCTCGCACAGGATGCCGTACTCCCAGTTGGTGAGCCCTGCGCCGTGTTTGCCGGGCAGGAAGAGGTTCCAAAGTCCCTCGGCCTTCGCCTTCTTGCGGACCTCCACCATGCGGGGCGGGTACGGCACGCCGGTGCGGACGAGGTGGTCCTCGTGCGCGAGCTCGGCTTCGATCGGATAGACGTGCGTCTCGAGAAAATCGACGACGCGCTTCTTCAGCTCTGCGACTCGGGGCGACGGCGTGAAGTCCATAGGGCGCCGACGCTACGACGGGACCGCCGGGGTGTCCAGAGCCGCGCCGCGGGGCGCTCAGCAGGCTAGGCGATGCCGAGCTTCTGCTTGCCCTCGTCGCTGATGCGCGACGGATGCCACGGCGGATCGAAGACGACGTCGACGCGGACGTTGTCCTGGCCGAGACCGGCGATGCGCTTCTTCACGTCCTCGGGGATCGTGCGCGCCGACGGACACGCCTCGGACGTCAGCGTCATCTTGACGGCGATCGCGTCCGCCGCGATGTCGATGTCGTAGATCAGGCCCAGGTCGTAGATGTTGAGCGGGATCTCCGGGTCGTAGCACTGCCGGATCGCCTCGACGACGGCGTTCCCGGTGATCGCGCCGCCGCGATGGTTGACCGTCGTCCCGTTGCGGACGTTCGGCGGCGGCGCCTCGCGCGGCGTCGCCGATTTCTCGATCGGCCCCTGCCAGGTGTGCATGCCGCCCGCGAGGTTGAGGAGTCTCGTGTAGCCCTTGTCCGCCAGGAGCTGACACGCCTGCAGGCTCCGCCCGCCCGCCGCGCAGTGGACGAGCAGCAGCGCGTCCTTCTTCGGCGGCAGCTCCTGCAATCGGTCCTCGAGCTCGTCGAGCGGGATCAGCTTCGCGCGCGGGATGTGCGCGTTCGCCCATTCGGCCTCGGTGCGCACGTCGAGGACGAAGAGATTCGGGTTCTGCTCCCACAGGACGAGGGCGGGCGCCGGCTGGACGTCGCGCCACGCCTTGCCGGACATGATCGCGTCGCGCTCGGGCGCCGCGCCCCCCGCGACGTCGGCCAGGTGGGTGCGCGTCACCTGGAGCCCGCGCTCGGTCTCGCCCACGCGGTCGGCAAGCTCCCGCTTCACGAGCCGCAGCTCGCTCAGGCGCTGGTCGAGGTCGCGCAGCCGCGCGCGCTGCGCCCACAGGGCGGCCGCGAGACCCACGACGAGCGCGGCGAGGAGCCAGGTGAGCATGGGCCCGGATCATAGCCACGCCCGCGCGGAGTTGCCATGTCGTGCGGTTCGTGGTGAGCGGAGGGCCATGCGAGCGATCCTCGTCCGAGAGCCCGGCGGCGAAGACGTCCTCACGATCGGCGAGGCCCCCGCCCCCGCGCTCGGCCCCGCCGACGTCCGCATCCGCGTCCGCGCGACCGCCGTCAATCGCGCCGACCTGCTGCAGCGCCAGGGCTTCTACCCGCCGCCTCCCGGCGCCTCGGACATCCTCGGCCTCGAATGCGCGGGCGAGATCATCGAGCTGGGCCCCGAGGCGCGCGGCTTCCGCAAGGGCCAGCGCGTGATGGCCCTGCTGGCCGGCGGCGGCTACGCGCAGCAGGTCGTCGTGCACCACGGCTCGGTGCTGCCCGTGCCCGACGCCATGAGCGACGACGAGGCCGGCGCGTTTCCCGAGGTCTTCCTCACGGCCTACCTCAACATCTTCATGCCCGGCCTGGGCGCCGTCGGGCCGCGCGACGCCGTGCTGGTGCACGGCGGCGGCGGCGGTGTCGGCACGGCGGCGATCATGCTCTGCCGCCAGGCCGGAAATCCCTGCTTCGTCACCGTCGGCAGCGACGACAAGGCGCGCCGCTGCGTCGAGCTCGGCGCGACCGCGGCGATCAACTACAACACGCAGGACTTCGAGGCCCGCGTGAAGGAGCTGACGGACGGCCGCGGCGCCGGCGTCGTGCTCGATCACATCGGCGCCAAGTACCTCGCCAAGAACCTCGGCGCGCTCGCGATCGGCGGTCGCCTCGTCGAGATCGGCCTCATGGGCGGCGCCCAGAGCGAGATCAACCTGGGGCTCATGCTGATCCGCCGCCTGTCGGTGATCGGGTCGACCCTGCGGACGCGATCGGTCGAGGAGAAGGCGGCGATCGTGGCTTCGCTGCGCGATCGCTTCGGCCATTCGCTCGCGGCGGGGCTCTTGCGGCCGGTCGTGCACACCGTCCTGCCGCTCGAGCAGGCGGCCGAGGCTCATCGGCTCATGAAGTCGAGCGAGCACTTCGGGAAGATCGTGCTGCGCGTGGACTGAGGCGCGGGTCGAGGCGGGGCCGCGAGGTCGGGGGCCGGGCTTCGGCTTCGGCTCCGCCGCGCGAGAAGACACACGGCTCGTCACGGCCGTCGCATTTCGTCGCGCCGCTTTGCAGGCGCCTCCGCCCGGCCCCCGACCTCGCGACGTACGCGCGCGGGCGGGCGCGTCTCGCTCGTGCTGCCTCAGAGGGAGTTGAGGTAGGCGACGAGGAAAGATCGTGAGGCGGGGTCCAGGGCTAGGAAGCGCAGGATCGAATCTTGGGCTTCGCCGCCGTGGGCCAGGATGGCGTCTTCGAGAGTCGGGGCGCGGCCGTCGTGGAGGTAGGGGGCGCTGAAGCGGAGGCCCCAGAGGGGAGCGGTGCGGAATTCGCTGCCGCTGGCGCCCTCCTGCTCGATGCCGTCGGCGAGGGCGGCGCCCATGTCATGGACGAGCAGGTCGGAGAAGAGCGGCACCTTCAGGTTGCGGAGCGCGGGGACGGGATAGACGCGCGACGTGCGGTACTTGTCGGTGTGGCAGCCCTGGCATTTGCAGCGCCGGAAGAAGCGCCGGCCGCGCCGCGCCTCGAGCGTCGGCAGCGGCTTCGGTGCGGGCGCGAGTAGCGTCATGAAGTCGGTGAACGCCGCCACGTCGTTGCCGTCGTCCTCGACCTCGGGTGCACCGTCGCACGTCGTCGGCACGCCCTGCGGCGCGTTCTCCGCGGGCGCGAACGGTGACGTGATGCCGAGCTCGTCGCGGTAGGCCTCGGCCGCAAAGTCCTGGATGGTCGCGATCTGCGCCTTCCACCCGAAGCGTCCGATGCGGCGGGTCGCGCGGTTCGTGTTGAAGCGACCGGAGAGCGGCGGGCGCTGGCGCTCGCGCTGGAGGCGGATGCTGATCTCGGGGATCGCCTCGATGAACCCGAGGCCGAAGAGCGGCGGCGTATTGCGCGCGGTGACGGCCGTCGCCTCGGCGGGGACGACCTCGCCCGCGACGGCGCAGGTCGGCGTCACGATGCCCCGCTCCTGGATGACCGGGCCACCCACGCCCTCGAGCGAATCGTACGTGGCGCCGATCCCGGCGCCGACGCGCACGACGTTGCGCGCGCTCGAGCCCCCGACCGTCGGCGTCGCGTGACACTCGGCGCAGCGTACGCCGTTGAAGACCGGCCCGAGACCGGTCGCGACGTTCTCGGTCTCGGCGAACTCGTGGCGGCCGTGCTCGAAGCGCGCGAGGTCGGCGGCCGACGCGGTCGCCATCGGGACCGGCGCGCACACCGCGGGCGGCACCGGCTCGACCAGGCAGTCGGCGTCGCACCCGTCGCACGCCGTGTCGTTGCCGTCGTCGCACTGCTCGTCCGCGTCGACGACGCCGTCGCCACAGTGGGCGAGACGGCAATCGGTGCGGCAGCCGTCCGGCGTGTTCCCGTTCGCGGCGCCGTCGTCGCACTCCTCGCCGCACGCCTGGTTGCGGACGCCGTCGCCGCACGCGATGCCGGGCTCGACCGCACACGCCGCGCTGCAGCCGTCGCAGGAGGTCGTGTTGCCGTCGTCGCACGCCTCGCCGGCGTCGACGACGCCGTCGCCGCAGCGCGCTCGCCGGCAATCGGCGCGACACCCGCCTGGCGCGTTGCCGTTCGCGACGCCGTCGTCGCACTCCTCGCACGCCGCTACGCGCACGCCGTCGCCGCAGGTCGCGAGCCCCGGCGTGCAGATGCGGACGATGCTCCCCGTGGCGCGACTCGACCAGTACCAGACGTTGACGATGCCGCCGCCCCCGAGGCGCGCGCTGCGGATCTCGGCGCTCCCGGCGGGCCCGAGGTCGATCGCCGGCCCGAGCGCCACGCCGTCGACGTCGAAGGCGCGCCCGCGCGGCGGCAGCGCGGACGACTGGCTGTACTGCGCCCAGACGACGAGGAAGTTGCCGTGGTCGTCGAAGACGACGTCCGGATCGACGCTCACACCCGGCGCGCCGGGCTCGACGACGATCTCGGCGCCGAGCGGCGTTCCGTCGCCGGCGAACCGGCGCGCGACGACCTGCGCCGCCTGGGCTCCCGCGTCGAACCCCTGCCCGACGACGACGAAGCCGCCGCGCGGGTTCACGGCGACGCGGGGATAGTGGAAGCTGTCGCTCGCGACGAACGCCGGGCCGCGCGGCTGCCCCGTCGGACCGAACAGGCGCCCCATGCTCGGCGCCACCCCGAAGAACTCCTCCCAGGTCGCGACGAAGCCGCCACCCGGAAGGACGTCGACGTCCGTCTTGTACATGTTGTCGGCGACGCGGATGTCGCCGCCGCGCCGATGCCGCTCGGAGTCGAGCCGCCGCCCCCACATGCCGTTCTGGTCCCACAGGAAGATGGGGCCGTCCGGCGTCCCGACGACGGGCCCGTTGGTGGAGGGATAGCCGGCGATGTCGAGCGTGATCTCGAAGTCGGATCCCGTGGGCTCGCCGCCCGCGCCGAGGGTCTGGCCGAAGTAGCGGTATTGCTGGTTGCCGATCCACAACCACGCCGCCGCGTAGCCACCGCGTCCGTCGAGCGCGATGTGGGGATCGAAGACGTGCGCCGTCGTGTCGGCGCGGACGGCGGCCGCGAGCGGCACGCCTGCCGCCGAGAAGCGCCGCACGGTCGCGTGATCGCCCCCGCCGCTCAGGTTGTTCAGCTGGTAGTCGCCCCACACGACCGTGAAGCCACCATCCGGCGCGGCCGCCACGTCGACGTCCTGCAGATGGTCCGCGAACGTCGGGGCGCCGACCGGAAACGCGGGCACCTCGATCGTCTGCGCGCCGGCGTGCGCCGACACGATCAGCCCGAGCCCAAGGACGGCCAGCGTCCGCGCCATCGGCGATCCCCCCTCCTGGTCGCGTACTTCCGGCGCGCATCCTCTGTCAACCGCGTTGACGGCCCGCGCCGAACGTCGTACGCCGGCCGCCATGGCGGACGACTACCTGGCACGCGGAATCGAAGTGACGAAGAAGCTCTGGGGCGAGCGCGCCGGCGGGCAGGAGCTGCCGGCACAGAAGCTCGCGCCCGAATTCTTCGGGCTCGTGGCGCAGTTCGTGTTCGGCATGTTCTGGTCACGCCCGAACCTCGACATCCGGAGCCGGAGCCTGTGCACGGTCGCGCAGCTCGCGGCCCTCGGCAAGCACGACGAGCTGCGCGGGCACCTCCATGGGGCCCTCAACCTCGGCATCAAGCGCGAGGAGCTGATCGAGGTGCTGATGCAGACCGCCTGCTATGCCGGCGTCCCGGCGGCCGTGAGCGCGCTCAACGCGGCGGCCGACGTCCTCGGGCCCAAGGCCTAGGTGTACCGCGGTCGCTTCGCTCCGTCGCCGACGGGCGAGCTGCACCTGGGCTCGGCGGCGGCCGCGCTCTTCGCCTGGGCGTCGGCGCGGAAAGCGGGCGGACGGCTCGCGCTGCGCATCGAGGACATCGACACACCGCGCGTCCTCCCCGGCATGGAGGTGCGGCAGCTGGACGACCTGCGCTGGCTCGGCCTCGACTGGGACGAGGGCCCGGACGTGGGCGGCCCGAACGCGCCGTACCGGCAATCCGAGCGGAGCGCGGCGTACGAAGCCGCGCTCGCGCGGCTCGCGGCACGGAACCTCCTCTATTACTGCGACTGCTCGCGCGCCGAGATCGCGCGCGTCGCGAGCGCCCCGCACGCGGGCGACGAGGGACCGCGCTATCCCGGCACCTGCCGCGAGCACGGGCTTCGGGAGCGCGCGTGGAAACGACCGCCGGCGATCCGCCTGCGCGTTCCCGCCCGCGTCGTCACCGTCGTCGATGCGCTCCAGGGCACGCTGGTGCAGGACGTCGCCGCCGAGGTCGGCGATTTCGTGCTGAAGCGCGGCGACGGCGTGTACGCCTACCAGCTCGCGTGCGTGGTCGACGACCTCGCGATGGGCGTGACCGAGGTCGTGCGCGGCATCGACCTCCTCGGCTCGGCGCCGCGCCAGCTCCTGCTCGCGGAGCTGCTCGGGGGCACGCCACCCGCGTTCGCGCACGTGCCGCTTGTGGTGGCCGCGGACGGGACGCGCCTCGCCAAGCGGGCGCGCGGCATTACGCTGCGGGAGCGACGCGAGGCGGGCGGCGATCCCGGCGACGTCGTGTCGTGGCTCGCGCGTGCGGTCGGTCTCGCGCCCGCGCGCACCGCAGCGGAGCTGCTCGCGGCGTTCGATCCCCGTGCGCTCGCGGGCCGTGCCGAGGTGCGGGCGCCGTCGGCCTGAGTCAGCCCGTCCCGCGCACTCGCGACGTCGCGGCTTCGAGGTCGCCGAGACCGGTCCCGCCCGCCGGGCGCCCGAGCAGGACCTCCAGCGGATCGCGCATGTCGTCGACGTAGCCGAGCGCGTACGCGCCGCGCTGGTAGCCCATCAAACGCAAGAGCGGCTCGGGCAGCGTCCGCGCGACCTCGGGCGGACAGGAGAGGTACTGGTTCTCCTCCTGCCGGAGCCAGCTCACCGCGTACGTGATGTTGATCCCGGAGCGCACGTGATCCGACTGGTTCGCGCCGGCGCCGTGGTAGAGCGATCCCGTGTAGAAGAGCACCGAGCCGGCCGGCATCTCGGCGGGCTCCGTGTCCTCGTAGGCGAACTCGCGGCGGTCCTCCAGGCGGTGACTCCCCGCAATGAGACGGGTGGCGCCGTTCGCTTCCGTGAAGTCGGTGAGCGCCCAGATGGTGTTGCACTGCACCTCGTAGCCGGACGGGAACGGGAAGAAGTCGAACGCCCACTGATCGCGGTGCACCGGCTGCGCCGGCTCGCCGGGGCCGATCGCGATCACCTGCGTCAGGTGGAGCTGGAAGCTGGTCGCGTGGCCGAGCACGCCCTGCACCGCTCCCAGCACGATCGGATGCGTGACGAGCCCGCGGCACGTCGCCGACCGGGCGACGAGCCCGCCCGTGCGCCGCGTGCGGCGGCCGGTGAAGTCGTCGGGGCCGTACGGCGTGGCGTCGAGATGGGGCCCCAGCTCCGTCCGGACGCGGTCCAGGATCTCCTTGCCGGCGACGCGCTCGACGATCGCACAGCCGTCGCGCGCGAGCACGCTCGCAACCTCGTCACCACTCGCGGTCGGGGGAAGTCGTTCGACGGCCATCGTGACGCCGCTACCGCGGCGCGCGACGCGCCGTCAAGCGACTACCGGAACAGGACGCGCGCGAGCTGGCTCCCGACCATCGCCCCGCCGACGTAGAGGCCCGTCCCGAGCCCGGCGCGGCCCTCGGGCTGCGCCGACAACGTGAACGGCAGCGCTGTCGTCAGGTGGAGGGCGAGCGCCGCGCCCGCAACGATCGCGACGGCGAGACCGGGCACGAAGCTGCCGCACCACGGCGCCACGCCACGGCAGACGAGGCTCGCGACGAGACCGGCCACCAGCCCCCGCCCGCTGCCGATGCCCGACCCGACGCGACCCATCGCGCTCGCACCGAGCGTGCCCGCCAGCGCCACGATCGCCGCCAGCGACGCCGTGCCCGCAGCGCCCGCGGCCGAGAGCGCGCCCGGGACGAGATCGGTCGACACGATCGCGACCAGCGCGGAGACGAGCCCGCACGCGAACGCGAGCGCGAGCCCGCCGCCCGTGCCGGCCTCGTCGTGCTGCGCGCGGGCCGGCAGGTGCGCCGTGCGGCCGAGCGCGAGTGCCGTCGCGGTGACGGCGACACCGCCGGCGAGGAACGTGAGCGAGCCACCCGCCTTCGCCAGCAGCGGCTCGACGAGCGGCCAGAGCGCGCTCGGCAGCGTGGTCGCGATCACGAGCGGCGCCATCGCTACGGGCAGGTCGCCCGGCGCCGCCTCGTCGCGCACGATCGCCAGCGCCGGCGCCTGGAAGAGCGTCATGCCGGCGATCCAGACCGCGACGAAGAGCGGCAGGACGAAGCGTACGGCGCTGCCGCCCTCGGCGAGCGACGTGACCGCGACGGCGACGAAGCTCGCCGCGGCGAGGGCGACCCCGGCGCGCACGACCGGGAACCGGTCGCCGCCGCTGCGCACGAGCCGGTCCGAGGCGTCGCCGGCGAGCGGGGCCAGCGTCGAGCCGGCGAACGCGAGGTACCACGCGAGAATGCCGGCCAGCGCCGTGAAGCCGAAGTGCTCGAGGAGGCGGGGCTGGAAATAGCCGTAGACCATCCAGGAGAGGGTCACGGCCGCCTGCAGCGCGGCGAGGGTCCACAGACGCACGGCGCGCTCAACGGTGCGCGGCGCGTCCGGCGAGGAGGCGCCTGCCGAAGACCGCGCCGCCGACGAGGAACGCGCCGACCAGCAGACCGGGGATGACGATCTGTGGCGTGAGCAGCGCCCGTGCCGAGTCCGCTTCGCTGACGGCGTCGCCCAGATAGGCGGTCACGCCGAGCCCCGGCGTGATGCCGATGGCCGTCCCGAGGAGGTAGTCGCGCAGCCGCACGCGCGTGACGCCGAGGAGCCAGGACAGCGGCGGTGCGAGGAAGAAGAGGAGGCGGAGGCCGAGCACCGTCACGAAGCCGTGCTCGGCGAGCCGCTGATCGATCGCGCGCATGCGGCGGAAGCGATCGCTCCCGGCGACGCCGCGGGTGTAGCGCTTGAACACCCCGCGCGCGAGCAGGAACGTCGCGGTCGTGCCGACGATCGCCGCGCTCCAGCCGTAGACGAACGCCTGCGGGGCCCCGAAGACCGCGCCCCCGATGCCGACCAGCAGGATCTGCGGCGCCGGGATGAAGAATCCGCACACCATGACGGCCATGAAGACGAGCGGGCCGAGCGCGCCCCATGCCTCGATCTGGCTGCGCAGGTTCTCGGCGCGCAGCGCGTCCGAGAGACCGCCGTATGCCAAGGCCGCCACGAGCGCGACGCCGACCAGGATCGGAAGCAGCCGGCGCAGCGTTCCCACGGGCTAGCTCCGCGGCGGTGGCAGGCGGAGCTCCGTGCCGCCCTGTCGCTCCATCAGCTCCACGAGATCCGTGAAGTCGCGCTCGCCGAGCCCCGCCCCCACCGCGGCGACGAGCGCCTGTGCGACCTGCGCAGCGGCCGGCGTCGGGATGCCGCACGCGCGCGCGACGTCGAGGAAGAGACCCGCGTCCTTCGCGGCGAGCGCGAGCGCGAACTGCGTCGGCCGGCCGCGCTGGTTGATGCCCTCGACCATCCGGTCGATGAAGAAATTGGTCGCGCCGCCCGTGCGCACGATGTCGACCATCGTCCGCAGGTCGATTCCCGCCTTGCTCGCGACCGCGAGGGTTTCGAGCGACACCCACGTCGAGGTGAAGGCGAGGAGGCTGTTCACGAGCTTCGCGGTGTTGCCGAGCCCGAGCGGTCCCACGTGGAAGGTGGCGCGCCCGAGCCGCTCGAGCAGTGGCTTCACCCGCTCGAACACCGCCGCGTCGCCGCCCACCATGAAGACCAGCATGCGCGCCTGCGCGCCGGGCGCGCCGCCGGTGAGCGGGCACTCCAGCAGATGCCGCCCTGCCGCCTCGAGCCGGTCGCCGATCGCGCGCACGGTCGCGGGCGCGTTGGTCGAGAGATCGGCGAGGATGGTGCCCGGCGCCGCGCCTTCGAGCCATTGGGCCGCCACGGCCTGGACGACCTCGGGCGTCGGCAGCGAGGCGAAGGTGACGTCGCTGCGCTCGGCGACCTCGGCCGGCGAGTGCGCCGCGCGCCCTCCGACGCCGACGATCGCGCCGGTGCGCGCGCTGTCGGTATCGAACACGGACACGTGATGTCCGTCGGCGGCGAGGTTGGCCGCGATCGCGCCGCCGATGTTGCCGAGGCCGATGACGCCGACGCGCTGGCCGCTGCTCATTTGGGAGCCATGCGGATCGCGCCGTCGAGCCGGATCGTCTCGCCGTTCAGCATCGAGTTCTCGAGGATGTGGCGCACCAGGGCTGCGAACTCGCTCGGCCGGCCGAGGCGCGATGGAAACGGGATCTGCGCCGCCAGCGCCTGCCGGATGGGCTCGGGTGCCATCGCCAGCATGGGCGTGTCGAACGTTCCGGGCGCGATCGTCAGCACGCGGATGCCGAGCGACGCGAGGTCGCGCGCGATCGGCAACGTCATGCCGACCACGCCACCCTTCGACGCGGAGTACGCGGCCTGGCCGATCTGGCCGTCGAAGGCCGCGACCGACGCGGTGTTGACGATGACGCCGCGTTCGCCCTCCTGGTTGCGCTCGTTCTTGCTCATCTGGAAGGCGGCGAGACGAATCGCGTTGAAGGTGCCGATCAGGTTCACCTTGATCGTCAGCTCGAAGAGCTCGAGCGGGAACGGACCGTCCTTCGTCACGGTACGGTTCGCGGTGCCGATGCCGGCGCAGTTGACGAGGACGTTCATCGTGCCGAAGCGCTTGACGGCGGTCTCGACGGCAGCCTTCACCTCGGCTTCGCTCGTGACGTCGCACGGCGCGAAGGCGGTCCGGTCGCCCAGCTCCTTGGCGAGCGCCTCGCCCTTCGAGTTCGGGCGGTCGAGGATCACGGCCCGCCCGCCGCCCGCGACGAGGTCGCGAACCGTCGCCTCGCCGAGACCGGAGGCTCCGCCCGTCACCAGTGCGATCACGTCTTGTACGCGCATGAGCCGGGTGCATAGCCTCCCCGCGACGCGAGTGCCAGGGCTTGCGTCGGCCGTGGCGCGCACCCCAGAGTAGGCGGATGCACCTCGATGTCGGCGGCCATCCCCTGCACAGTCGCGCGCTCAGCGTGACGCTGGTGGCGCGCGCCGACGGCCGTCTCGACGTGCACGGCGTGATCCTCGACCTGCGCAAGCGCGGCTTCGTGCCGGTCGGCGGCGACCTCCAGCCGTCGGGCATCGTGCACCACATGATGCTGGACGGCATCGTCGATCCCGCGACGGCGCGCCTGGACGCGCTCACGGCGTCGCAGCCGGCCGTCGCCTTCGAGCCGTCGGCGGTGACCCAGGGTGAGAGCTGCCGCGATCCGATCGCCCGCGTCGGCGGCCTCGTCGGCGGCACGCTCGACGCCTCGTGGGCGCGCGCGCTCTCGACCGAGATCGGCGGCCCGCGCGGGTGCTCGCACCTCCTGACGCTCGCGCAGCTCCTCGGATCGACGGTCGCCTGGGCGCTCGCCCGGGACGAGGCCCGCTTCGGGAAGGCTCCGGACCGCCGCCCGGGCGAGCGCGTGTTCCGGCGCGACGTCGTCGTCGACGGGCACGAGCTGTCGCCGGGTGCGATGGCCCTCGCCTTCCAGCTGGCCGATCTGCACTACGCGCCCGCCCCGCCCCTCGCGCCGTCGATGGACCGCTTCGCCGAGGAGCGCGAGGTGCGCGGGATCGCGGAGGTCGACTTCGCCACCTTCTCCCTGGCGGGGCTCCGCCTCGGCGAGCGCGTGCGCGATCGCGCGACGCTCGACACCGCGACGTGGTCGGAGCGACCCGATCTCGGCGAGACCGTGCGCGGCCTCTCGCTCGCGCGCGGCGTCACGGCGGCGTTGCTCGAGCGCCTCGGCGGGGTCGACGCCGATCGGCCGATCCTCGACGCGGTCCTCATGCTCGCGCCCGCCCTCATCCAGTGCGTGGCGGCGCTCTCGGATACGTGGCCGAGCCTGGCGGCGAGCGGTGCATGGATCGTCGGCATGGGCGGACGCCCGGACTCCTGCTACATGTGGCGTGCGGGCGGCGCGCTCCAGCTCGCGCGGCGCGCGAACGAGCCCCCGACGGCCTGACGGCGCCCCCGCCCTGATTGCCCCGCGTCGGCGGAGCGCTTAACATTCACTCAGCCGATGGCGGAACGCGACACGCAGCGCGACGTCGGGGTCGTCACCCGCACGAAGCCCAAGGAGAACGTGAAGCGCCCCAAGCGCTACAAGGTCCTCCTGCACAACGACGACTACACCACCATGGAGTTCGTCGTCTGGATCCTGGTCAGCGTGTTCCACCACGACGAAACCAAGGCCACCGAGATCATGCTGCACGTGCACAAGAACGGGATCGGCGTCGCGGGCGTCTACCCGCGCGAGATCGCCGAGGCGCGCACGTCGCAGGTCGACGCGCTCGCCAAGGCACACGAGTTCCCGCTCCGTACGAGCATGGAGGAAGCATAAGGATGCGGCTGTCGCGACCCCTCGAAGCCTCGCTCACCCTCGCCGTCCGCGAGGCCCGCCGGCGCCGGCACGAGTTCCTGTGCCTGGAGCACGTCCTGTGGGCCCTGCTGGCGGACGATGCCGTGGTGGAGGTCGTGAAGGCGTGCGGCGGTGATCCGGCCAAGCTGCGGCGCGACCTCGAGCACTACCTGGACCAGATGGAGGCCCTGCCGCCCGACGTCGACGTGCCGCCGCAGCAGACGCTCGCGTTCCAGCGCGTCCTCCAGCGCGCGGCGGCCCACGTGCAGTCCTCGGGTCGCGACGAGATCGACGGGCGCAACGTGCTGGTCGCGATCTTCCGCGAGACCGATTCGCACGCGGCCTACCTCCTCGGGCAACAGGGCGTGACCCGGCTCGACGTCGTCACCTACATCTCCCACGGCATCCGCAAGGTCCCCGAGCTGCCCGCCGGCGGCGCCGGCCCCGCCGGGATCGAGGGTGACGAGGACGACGACGCACAGGCCGCGCGCAGCCCGCTCGAAGCGTTCACGGTGAACCTGCTCGAGCAGGCCGCGGCCGGCAAGATCGATCCGCTCATCGGCCGCGAGCGCGAGATCGAACGCACCGTCCACGTGCTCTGCCGGCGCCGCAAGAACAACCCCGTTTTCGTCGGCGATCCCGGCGTCGGCAAGACCGCCATTGTCGAGGGCCTGGCGCTCCGCATCCACAAGAAGGAGGTGCCGAAGGCGCTCCAGGAGTCGGAGATCTACGCCCTCGACATGGGCGCCCTCCTCGCCGGCACGAAGTTCCGCGGCGAGTTCGAGGCGCGCTTGAAGGCCGTCATCGGGGCCTTGAAGGAGAAGCCGGGCGCCATCCTCTTCATCGACGAGATCCACACCGTGGTCGGCGCCGGCGCCACCCACGGCGGCTCGATGGACGCGTCCAACATCCTGAAGCCCGCCCTCGCCTCGGGCGAGCTGCGCTGCATCGGCGCGACCACGTACCAGGACTTCAAGCAGCACTTCGAGCGCGACCGCGCGCTCGCGCGCCGCTTCCAGAAGATCGAGCTGACGGAGCCGTCGGTCGACGAGACGCACCAGATCCTGCGCGGTCTCAAGGGACGCTACGAGGCGCACCACGGCGTCACCTACACGGACACGGCGCTCCGCGCCGCGGCCGAGCTCTCGGCCAAACACGTGCACGATCGCTTCCTGCCCGACAAGGCGATCGACGTGATCGACGAGGCCGGCGCGGCCGCGAACGTGCGCGACAGCGACAAGCGCACGATCCGGACCAAGGACGTCGAGCACATCGTCGCCACCATGGCGAAGATCCCGCCGCGCCAGGTGACCCTGTCGGATCGCGAGCGGCTGGAGACGCTCGACCGCGATCTCAAGCTCCTCGTCTTCGGCCAGGACGCGGCGGTCGGCGCCGTCGTCTCGGCGATCCGCCTCTCGCGCGCGGGCCTCGGCACGCCGGACAAGCCGGTCGGCTCGTTCCTGTTCTCGGGTCCGACCGGCGTCGGCAAGACCGAGCTCGCCAAGCAGCTCGCCGCCGCCCTCGGCATCGAGTTCATCCGCTTCGACATGAGCGAGTACATGGAGAAGCACACCGTCTCGCGGCTCGTCGGCGCGCCGCCCGGCTACGTCGGCTTCGACCAGGGCGGGCTCCTCACCGACGGTATCCGCAAGACGCCGCACGCGGTCCTGCTCCTCGACGAGATCGAGAAGGCGCACCCGGACATCTTCAACATCCTGCTGCAGGTGATGGATCACGCGACGCTCACCGACGCGCAGGGTCGCAAGGCCGACTTCCGGCACGTGATCCTCATCATGACGACCAACGCGGGCGCGCAGGAGATGGCGGCCGCCGCGATCGGCTTCGGCAACGTCACGAACGCCGAGAAGGGCCAGAAGGTGCTCGAGCGCCTGTTCAGTCCCGAATTCCGCAACCGCCTCGACGCCGTCGTCCACTTCGCGCCGCTCGGCGCGGAGGCGGTCGAGCGCGTGGTCGACAAGTTCATGACCGAGCTCGAGGGCCAGCTCGCGCAGCGGCGGGTCCAGGTGGAGCTCGCGCCCGCGGCGCGGCGCTGGCTCGCCGAACGCGGCTACGACGTCACCTTCGGCGCCCGCCCGATGGCGCGGCTCATCCAGGAGAAGGTGAAGCGCGTGCTCGCCGACGAGATGCTCTTCGGCCGCCTGAAGGACGGCGGCAGGGTCGAGATCGACGTCGCGAACGACGAGCTCACCTTCACCTACGCGCCGCTGCCGCCCTCCCGGCTGCGGTCGGCGAAGTCGGTCCCCGAGCCCGCGGACTGATCGTGCGGGGCGACAACGACTGGTACGGCGTCGGCGGCGGCGCGGTGCGCCCGAGCCCCCCGCGGCTCGATCGCATCCTGCCCCAGCTCTTCGTCGGCGAGTACCCGAACCTCGGCGACGTCGCGTGGCTGCGCGACGCGCACGGGATCACGGCCGTCGTCTGCCTGCAGGACGACGCCGACCTCGCTTCGAAGCGGCTGCGCCTGGCCGATCTGCGCGCGGCGTACGCCGCCGCCGGCCTCGCGTTCGACCACCTGCCGGTTCCCGACGGCGACGCGGAGTTCCTCGCCGACCGGCTGCCCGCCATCGTCGAGCGGGTGCGCGCGCACGTCGATGCGGGCGCGGTCGTGTACCTTCACTGCAACGGTGGCCTCAACCGTGCCCCCACGGCGGCGATCGCGTACGTGCACGTGCACGAGGGCCTGCCGCTCCCGGCCGCGAGCGAGTTCGTGAAGGAGCGGCGCGGCTGCATCCCGTACGTCCGCGCGCTCGACATCTGCTACGGGCGCGGGCGCTAGCAGGACGCTACTTCTCGCGGTCGCGGCGCAGCGACGTCTTCTCGCCGTACCACTCGATCTCGCCCTCGACCGCCGGCCGCTCGCGCGCCAGGTAGTCGCGGACCGCCGCGCGCAGGCGCGGGTCGCTTATGAAGTGCATGCTCTCGGTCGCCGTCGCCTCGAAGCCGCGTAGGTGCTTGAACTCGCCGCCCGCCCCGGGCTCGAAGCGGGCGAGGCCGTGGCGGATGCAGTGCTCGATCGCCGCGTAGTAGCAGACGTTGAAGTGGAGGTGGCGCAGGTAGCGGAGCGTCCCCCAGTAGCGGCCGTAGAGCGCGTCGCCCTTCTGGACGTTGAACGTGCCGGCGACGATCTCACCGCCCTGCCGCGCGAGGATCACGCACAGGCGGTGGCGGAAGCGCTCGAGCACGACGTCGAACACGCGCCGGGTGAGGTAGCGCTGGCCCCACGGGAGCTGGTCGACGGTCGTGCGGTAGAGCTGGAACATGATGGGCGCCAGATCCGGCCCGATCGCGTCGCCCGTGTATGCGGTGATCTCCACCCCTTGCGCCTCGAGCTCGCGCCGCTCGCGCCGGGTCTGGTTGCGCCGCTTCGCGCGCAGGCTCGCCAGGTAGTCGTCGAAGCTGCCGTAGCCCTCGTTCCGCCACTTGTACTGGAAGCCCGTGCGCCGCAGCCACCCGCGCGCCGCGAGCGCGGCGACCTCCTCGTCGCGACAGAAGTTCACGTGCACCGACGAGAAGTCGTGCTCCGCACACAGGCGCTCGAGCATCGTCGCGAGTGCCGTGCGGACCATCGCCGCATCGTGCGGACGGGCGAGGAAGCGCGCCCCCGTGACCGGGGTGAACGGGACCGCGACGAGCAGCTTCGGGTAGTAGTCGATGCCGGCGCGGCGCGCCGCCGTCGCCCACCCCTGGTCGAACACGAACTCGCCCATCGAGTGCGCCTTCACGTAGAGCGGGCAGGCGCCGACGAGGCGATCGCCGTCGTAGAGGCCCAGGTGCTGCGGCAGCCACCCCGTCTCGCGCGTGACCGTCTTGCCTTCCTCCAACGCCGCGAGCCACTCCCACTCGAGGAACGGCGACTCGTCCGCGACGAGCGCGTCCCACGCCTCGCGCGGCACGTCGCGCACCGCCTCGAGCACGCGAACGGTGAGCGCCACGGAAGAGGGCGCGCTACGCGCGCGCGGCGCGCATGGCGCCGGCGTAGCGATCGAGCAGCGGCAGGACGTCGGCGGCGCCCTTCGGCGGCAGCGCGAAGATCGCCCGCGTGACGCCGGCGTCGCCCAGCTCGCGCAGCGCGTCGGGATCGCCGGGCGCGCCGTAGAGCGAGATGGAGATGGAGCGCGGGTCCCTCCCCTTCTCGCGCGCCGCGCGGTGCAGCTCCGCGATGCTCGCCTTCAAGTCCCCGGCCCGCACCCCGATCGGGATCCAGCCGTCGCAGTAGTCGACCACCCGCTTGATCGCGAGCGGACCGTGCGCGCCGAGCACGATCGGCGGGTGCGGCTTCTGCACCGGCTTCGGGTAGGACCAGATGGGCTCGAACTTGACGAACGTGCCCTCGAACGCGGCCTCCTCCTCGGTCCAGATCTTCTTCATGGCGGCGACGCGCTCGCGCAGGATCTTCCAGCGCGACTTGAACGGCGTACCGTGGTGCTCCATCTCCTCGGCGTTCCAGCCGCCCCCGACGCCGAAGATGACCCGGCCGCGCGAGAGATGATCGACGCTCGCCACCTCCTTCGCGGTCGTGATCGGATCGCGCTCGACGAGGAGGCAGATGCCCGACGCCACCTTCAGCTTCGTGGTCACCGCCGCCGCGGTCGCGAGCGCGACGAAGAGGTCGACCGTGTGCCAGTACTCCTTCGGCAGGTTCGGCCCGCCCGGCCACGGGCTGCGGCGCGAGGCGGGAATGTGCGTATGCTCCGGAAACCAGATCGACTCGAACCCGCGCTCCTCGGTCGCGCGCGCGAGCTCGTCGACGCGGATCGCGTAGTCGGTCGG
>DATJZY010000077.1 GCA_035577985.1 Candidatus Eisenbacteria bacterium | reverse complement strand
GCAACTTGGCTACTCGCATCTGGTGACGGAGCTCGAGTGGATACCGCTCCGCCCCTATGCACACTGGGCAGAGGATTTAAAAAAGTTGGCCCAGGATGGGTGAGGCAGGGTCATAGAGCGCGGCGGGCATTCTCGGACCCCGTGGCATACCTGCTCCTCCGTGCCCCTGGGGACGTAGGGTCTTGCGGCGTCTCGTCACGGGCGGCGTAAGTCTCCAGGCCAGGAGGCAGATGGGACCTTACTGGAGTGTGCTCCTGTACGGGTCGGAGGCGAGTTCTGCGCCGAACAATCGCCTGCAGCCGACTGCCTCCAGCGTCCGCTGCGCTCCCGCTTCCGGCAGCGGCTGAGGCGCAGCGCTAGGCGGGGTAAAGACGAGCTATGGGGGCAACGAGCATCCTCTGCACAAGCACCTTGACAGTGGCAGTCATCGCGATGCTTTGGATCGGACTGTGTCTCATTCTCCGCCACACAAATTTCAAACGAACCGGGGAGCCCTTGGATCGGAATCGAAATGAGGAGAAAGCCCGCGTCGATGTCATCCAGTACCACAACCACGCGATCTACGGGGCCTTCGAATTCTACTTCACAGTCACGCTGTCGGTGCTTGGAGGGATGGCCTATATCGCACTTCGCCGGGACGGCACACACGCCGAGGCTTCTCGAATGTTCCTGGCCGCTGGGGGATGGATCCTCTGGGGTGCAGCGCTGGTGTTTTCGTCGGTTATCTTCATGCACCAAAAGTCCAAAATCGAGCGGTGGCGCTACCCGTTCAAGTACTGGGAGCCGTTACTTTGGGTTGAGTTTCCGCTTATCGCCATCATGTTCATGATAGCCGCCGGTGTCCGGTGGAATCTCCTTCCTGAACTCGTCCGGTAGTATGGATGTCCGCCTAACCCGCGCTTGCAGCGGCCGGCGCCCTTCGCGCCGCCGCTGAGCCGCCGAGTCGTTAGGCCGGTACGAGGATGTCAAAGCTCTCGACTGTCGAGCGGTTGATTCGTGGAGGGAAGTGGGTCGCCGCTCGAAACGCGATCGAGAAGAAGCTGCAGGTCGAACCTGACAACCACTGGCTCCTCACCCGGCTTGGCCTGACCTACTACGAGTTGCGGGACTACGCAGCCTCGCTGCCGTATTGCGAGCGCGCCCTCGCTTTGGCGCCGAGATGCCCCTTGGTGCTTTGGGACTATGCGGGAACGCTCCAGATGCTTGGCCGTCATCGCGAGGCTGTCGAGGTTTATCGCGGCCTCATACGCCGAGGCGCGAAGCGAATCGCCCACGGCCGGTGTGGTGAGGGACTGGCGAGGGCGCGTGGCCTCATCGCGGACTGCCACTATCGCCTTGCCGATTCTCTCAAGGCGCTTGGTCGTTCGGACGACGCGCTTGCGGAGTTCACGAAGCACCTCGACTTGCGAGGACCCGGCTGCTTATCGATCTACAAACTGGAGAAGGTCAATGACCCTTCGCAAGGAGCGAGAAACCATCGGCCGACGGCCTAACCCGCCGTTGGAGCGGGCCGGCGCGCCAACGGTCGTGAGGGATTCGATCCGCCGCGGTCACGCGCCGGCCGCTCAACGGCCGTGTCGTTGGGCTGCTTGGAGGTGAGATGGATTTGACGAAGGTAGTCTCGAAGATCATCGGCCCCGTGTTGCTCCTTCGGGCGGCGTCCATCCTCATCGACCGGGGCCATTTTCTCGAGATCTTGCGTGGCCTAGACCGGGAAGTCGCAACGGTGTCGTTCTCGATATTTCCCGTAGCGTTGCTAATGGCCTTCATTTCCTTGGCGTTGCTGCCGTTGGACTCAAGAAGCCGGGCGGCCATCCTACTTCGGGTCATCGCCTGGGGAGGGATCCTCAAGACATCGGCGTTGATACTTTTCCCCCACGCGGTTGTTGCCAAGGTCCATGTCCTTGAACAGGCGGGAATGTTGAACGTGGTCCTGGCGGCATGCTTCGCGGTCGGCGCGTACTTCACGTGGTTCGGCTACTTCGCATCGGTGACACACAAGCCACAAGACGCTTCGATTCCGAGTGGTGCGTAGGCAAGCCACGTGACAGGAGGGCAAGGATGAAGGCGCTTCTCTTCATGGCGCAGCCCAACCCCGCGATGCAGCGGCCTGGCGCAAGAGGTTCGGTCCCTTGTCGAGCTTCACTGGGCGCCAGCCGCTGATCGAGAGGGCGTTGGGCGGACAGACGATTGCGGAGGCAAGATGAGTGAGTACGGTTTCGATCCCAACTGGTCTGATGAACAGACCAGGCTCGCCCTCATCGCGCAGTGCTACGACCCAGCGACAATCGCGCTGCTGACCCGGTTGGGAGTGGATCCGGGTTGGAAGTGCTTGGAAGTTGGGGCGGGAAACGGATCGATGTCCCGATGGCTTCGCGACCGAGTCGGTCCCTCCGGCCGAGTAGTGGTCGTCGATATCGACACACGCTTCGTCAGCAACGAACCCGGCATCGATGCCCGGCAGGCGGACATTCTGACCCATGGTTTGGAAGCGGACGCCTTTGACCTCGTGTGCTGCCGGAACGTGTTGCACCATCTCGCAGGCAAGCAGGTTCTCGCGCTGAAGAGAATGAAGGCGGCGTTGCGCCCGGGTGGGGTGTTGGTGGCCGAGGAACCGTACTTTGGCGCGATGCTCGCATCGCGAACGCCCGCATGGGTAGCCACCTGGAGAGGGTTTTTCGCGGCAATGCCCCATGCCGACTGCATGTCGGCGGTAGACCTTGCGTCGGCATTGCACGCGGCCGGCCTTGCGGACATCCAAGCATCGGGCACGGCCGCGATCATCCGGGGCGGCACGCGGGAAGCCGAGCTCTTCCGGCTGACGATCGAAGCAGTGCGAGACCGCGTCCCGCCTGAGGCGGACGTTGACGCAGGAATTGCGCTCCTGCGCGATCCCGTCTCACTCGAACCGGGAATTGTCATGTACGCCGCATGGGGCCGCCGTGCGCAGTGAGTCCGACCGCTGGCTGCGGCGCACCGCCCAACTCGGCACTGCACCCGACGCTCGCTGCGCTCGCGCGGGTGAGCGCCAGGGTCGTTGGGCGGCAGGAGAGTGCACGGGCGGGAATCGCAATAGCCGCGGTACCCTGCGTTCACTGAAGGAATTGATGCCCCATGAAAGTCATCGTCACGGGTAGCAGTGGGCATCTCGGCGAGGCCCTGGTTCGCACCTTGCAGGGCACGATACACGAAGTCGTCGGCCTCGACCGAACGGCGTCGCCCTTCACGGGACGCCTGGGAACGATCACCGACCGCGACTTCGTGCGGCGATGCGTGCAGGGCATCGACGGCGTCATTCACGCGGCCACCCTGCACAAGCCGCACGTCGCGACCCACGCCCGACAGGATTTCGTCGATACCAACGTCACCGGCACGCTCAACCTTCTCGAGGAAGCGGCGTCGGCCGGCGTCTCGACCTTCGTCTTCACGGGCACGACCAGCACGTTCGGGCGCGCGCTGACGCCACCGCCGGGTGCCCCCGCGGCGTGGGTGACCGAGGACGTGCCGCCCGTCCCCAAGAACATCTATGGCGTGACCAAGACGGCGGCCGAGGACTTGTGCGAGGTGTTTCACCGCCTCCACCGGCTCCCGTGCCTCGTCTTGCGCACGTCGCGGTTCTTCCCGGAGGTGGACGACGACCCGGCGGTCCGCAGGTCTTACGACGACGGGAATGTGAAGGCGAACGAGTACCTCTACCGGCGGGTTGACCTCCAAGACGTCGTTGATGCTCATGTGCTCGCTCTCGAGAAGGCCCCATCGATCGGCTTCGGGCGGTACATCATCAGCGCGACCACGCCCTTCCAGCCCGACGATCTGTCCGACCTGCGTCTGAACGCTCCACACGTGGTGGAACGGCGGGTCCCGGAGTACGCGGAGGAGTACGCTCGTCGCGGTTGGAAGATGTTCCCCGGCATCGAGCGGGTGTACGTGAATGAGCGCGCGCGGCGGGAGCTGGGTTGGCAGCCCCGGTATGACTTCCGCCGAATCATTGATTGCCTGAGAGCGGGGGACCCTCCCCGGAGTCCGCTGGCGCGTGCGGTCGGGTCAAAGGGGTATCATGATCGTGCGTTCGCGGACGGCCCGTATCCCGTGTCGTAAAGGCCGGCGCCGGAGAAGCTGGAAGCCGCGGCGTGAAGGCGACTCGGGATCTGCCGTGATTGATTCGGCGGTCAGAATGCGTGCAGTCGAGTGTCTCGAGCGGCTCCGACCGCCCAGAATGGATATAATGAGGAATTCCGAACCATGATGAACCAGGCCGAGCGACGCGCATTCGTCGCCAACCACCGCACCTGCATCTTTGGCTTCCAGCGCAAGCAAGGGCCGCCGTCGATGTCGGTCGTCTACTACGTCATGGACGGCGACGACATCTTGATCTCGACGATGGCTGCACGCGCGAAGGCGCGCGCCGTGCGGCGGACGCATGAGGCCGCCATCTGCGTTCTCGACGAACAATGGCCACTCACGTACCTTCAGGTCTACGGACCGGCCGACATCGAGGACGTCATCGGGACGACAGTCGACGTCATGATGAAGGTGGGTCAGATCATGTCGGGGCAACCACTTCCCGACGCCGTGCGGCCGTTGGTCGAGGCGAAGGCCCGAGAGGAGCACCGCGTAGTGATCCGCCTCAAACCGCAGTGGACGGTGTACTCTCCCCCCGTCCACCTCAACGCGGGCGACGACGGCTCCAAGATGCAGCATGGCCTCGCGGAACGCATGCCGTGGAAGGCGTGAACCGGCTTCAGGGGACGGTCATGCCCAACCCGGCATTGGAGCCGACGCGCATCCACTTCGCCAAAAGCCCCGAGGGTTCACGTGCGCGCGGCTCAACGCCAGACCGTTGGGCAGCGAGAAGAGACGTTTAGCTCATGTCACATATTCGCGACGGGTGGGCTGCCGGATCGGCTTACGAGGACTTCATGGGTCGGTGGAGTCGACAGCTCGCGGATCAGTTCGTGTCGTGGTTGAGGATTCCTCATGGCGTTCACTGGCTGGACGTCGGTTGCGGCACAGGCGCTCTGACGAGCGCGATCTGCAGTCACGCCGATCCGGCCTCGGTGATTGGGTGCGATCCCGCAGAGCCGTTCATCGAGTACGCTCGAAGACACTCCGGAGATGCCCGCGCGTCCTTTGCGATCGCTGGAGTAGGCGATCTTCCGCGCCGCGCGGACGGGTACGGCAGCGTGACGGCGTTGCTCGCCCTGAACTTCTTTCCGGACTCCGAGGCTGCCGTTGCTGAAATGCGGGCTCGCACAGCCGCGCGGGGTACCGTCTCCGCCTGCGTTTGGGACTATGCGGGAAGGATGGATCTCCTGCGCTACTTCTGGGATGCGGCGGCAGCCGTAGATTCGACCGCTCGAGAGCTTGACGAAGGCGAGCGATTCCCACTTTGCCGCCCCGACGCGCTCACGGACCTGTTCCGAACGGCTGGGCTCAGCGAGGTGCGCTGCGAGCCGATCGAGATCCCAACCCAATTCGCCAGCTTCGAGGACTATTGGCGGTCCTTTCTCGGCGGGACGGGTCCGGCCCCCTCTTACGTCGCGTCACTCGACAATGAACGCCGCAAGATGATGGCGTCGAAGCTCGAACAGGCGCTGCGTCGACGGCTCGGCGGGACGATGGCTCTCAGCGCGCGCGCGTGGGCGGTCCGCGGAACGGCGAACTGAACGATGGCGCTGCCTGACCCGCGAGGCTCATGATCGTTTGACACGCGTCTGTACGGACGTACATACGCCAGATCGGTGGGTATGCGAAAACAGTATGACTTCAGCAAGGCGAAGCGCGGCCCTGTGGTCCGTGTGGCCAAGGGCAAGACGCGGATCACCATCCGTCTCGACGGCGATGTGCTGACTTGGTTCAAGAGCCAGGTTCATGCTGCTGGTGGCGGCAGCTACCAAAACCTCATCAACACGGCCCTGCACGAGTATATCCAGCAGCGGCAGCAGCCGCTCGAGGAGACCTTGCGCCGAGTACTCCGAGAGGAACTCAAACGTGCCAGCTAACCCGCGACGGGCGCCATCGTAGAGAGGGTCGACCCAGGCAGGCCAGCCAAGGCCGTGAGCCCGCGGCGAGCGTCGCGGGCGTCTGAGCGTCTTGTTGGGGCTCTCGAGACGCGCCTATAAGTTGCTCCGGGCGCAGGCCATGACGAAGGTCGCCGCACTCGGGAGCAGAGACCACGGCGTCGCCGAGCTCGGCGCGCGCGAGCTCGCAGCCGTGCTCCGCGTGAATCAGATCGTGAGTCGGCATCGCGAGTGCGCGACGCTGCTTCCGCCGATCGCCAAGGGGCTCGCCGAGCTGCTCCCCATCGAGCGCCTGCTGGTCCTCGTTCCCGGGCTGAGCGAGGCTCCCGAGCGCGTCTATGACGCCGACGGCTCCGCGCGGAGGCCCGACGGCGACGATCAGCATAGGCAGACGCTCCTCGCCCGCGCGCTCGCCGACTGCGCATCGACCGTGGCCGAGGAAGGCATGCGATCGACGGTGGCGCTGCCGCTTCTCGCCCGGGGACAGTGCGTGGGTGCGCTCGGTCTCGTCGCGAGCGCCGGGAACGCGTGGGATGCCTACCCGGGCAAGCTCCTCGACGACATCGCCGCCGCGATCGCCGTCGGCATCGACAACTGTCTCGGCTACGAGCGGTTCGAGCGCATGAGCCGCGAGCGCGAGGTGCTGCTCGAGGTGAACCGCGCCATCGGCCGGCACCTGCATCGCGACGAGCTGTTCGGCGCCCTCGCCGGCTGCCTGCGGACGATCGTGCCCACGCAGCGCTTCGGCATCGAGCTGCCGATCGAGGGCGACCAGCTGCAGGGGCACCTCCTCACCCCCGGCGGCGCGGCCGCGGAGCCGACGCAGGCCACCGTGCTGCCGGCCCTCGGGACGGCGTGCAACTGGGTGCTGCAGAACCGCGCCTGGATCGTCACCGGCACGCGCGCGGAGCTGCGCGAGGAGTTCCCCGTCACCTTCGACGTCATGGAGCGCGAGCGCATGGAGTCGCTCTGTGCGCTCCCGCTCGTCACCGGCGATCGCTGCCGGGGCGTCCTCTTCTTCATGGCGGAGGCGGAAGGCGCCTATCGCCACCTGCAGCGCGACCTCCTGGAGCAGGTCGGCAGCGCGGTCGCGACGGCGCTGGACGACTGTCTCGCGCACGAAGAGGTGCGCCGCCTGCGCGATCGGCTCGCCGCCGAGAACGTCTACCTGCAGGAGGAGATCCGGCAGGACCACAACTTCGGCGACATCGTCGGGCGGAGCCCCGCGCTGCTGCAAGCCCTCGCAGACGTCGAGCGCGTCGCCCCCACCGACTCGACGGTGCTGATCCTCGGCGAGACCGGCACGGGCAAGGAGCTGATCGCCCGCGCCATCCACGATCGCAGCCCGCGGCGGGGCCGGCCCCTGGTGAAGGTCAACTGCGGCGCCATCGCCGCCGGTCTGGTCGAGAGCGAGCTCTTCGGCCACGTGAAGGGCGCCTTCACCGGCGCGATCGACAACCGCGACGGCCGCTTCAAGCTCGCCGACGGCGGCACCATCTTCCTCGACGAGGTCGGCGAGCTGTCGCCCGAGACGCAGGTGAAGCTGCTGCGCGTGCTCCAGGAGCGCGAGTTCGAGCCCATCGGCGGCACCCGCACCGTGAAGGTCGACGTCCGGGTGATCGTCGCGACGAATCGCGATCTCAAGGCCGCGGTGCGCGACGGGACGTTCCGCAGCGATCTCTTCTACCGCCTGAACGTCTTCCCCGTGACCGTCCCGCCGCTGCGCGAGCGGACGGGCGACGTTCCGCTGCTGCTCACGTTCTTCATGGAGCGGCTCGCGAAGAAGCTCGGGAAGCCCGTGACGCAGATCGCGGGCGAGACCATGCGCCGGCTGTGCGCCTATGCGTGGCCGGGCAACGTGCGCGAGCTGCAGAACGTGGTCGAGCGCGCCGTGATCCTGTCCACCGGGCACGTGCTCACCGTCGAGGAGAGCGTGGTGCCGTCGACCGTGCCCGGGGACCGGCCGCCGGCCGCGGTGGCATCCCCCGCTCCGACCGACGGCGCAGGCACGCTCGAAGACGTCGAGCGCCGTCACATCCACGCGGTGCTCGAGCAGACCCGGTGGAAGATCGAGGGCGACGGCGGCGCCGCCGCGCTCCTCGACCTGCAGCCGAGCACGCTGCGCAGCCGGATGCGGAAGCTCGGGCTGTCGCGGCCGCGCCCGTAGCGGCACGTCCAGGCGATCCTCGCTTCAGGGCGAGGCCCGCGGTGGGGGCGTCCCCACGGGCGGCGGAGTCGCGCCGCGCGGCACCACCTCCACCTCGAGACGAGCGGGATTCGATGGGCACGCGAGGTCCGCTCCCGCGACCTGCCTCAAGGCTACCTCGAGCCGATATCGTCCGGGGTGTGGAGGCGCTCGCAGGATGAGCGTCTCCGCAAGCATTTCCCGCGGACCCAGGTCGCGCCGCAGATCGTGCGTCACGGCTTCCGAAAGCCCGTCGGTCGAGTCGTCGCCCGCGCCCCAGGTGGCCTCGAGCCGCACGGTGAAGCGACGGCCGCCCCGCCCCGGAACGGCTGCGGGCCACGTGGCGTCTCCCAGGTTCCGCACCAGTACCGTCAGCGGGAAGCGCGACCCGATCCAGATCGGCCCGGGCGATGGGACGTGCACCTGCACCTGGTTCGGCCGGTCGGGTAGCGGGGCGATCGGCGTTCCGAGCACGGTCCGCCCCGGCTGCGAGCCCGCTGCGATGGCTTCGAACCAGCCCGGATGTCCGCGACTCGGGTCGATCTCGACGAGGGTGAATCCGCCGAGCACCGTCTCCCCTCGAAAGCGACGGTGCAACCGGAGGCCGGCAAGGAGCTTCTCGCGTGGTGCCGTACGGTCCGCCGGGACCGGCCGCACGAGGATCCATCGCAGTCCCGTCATGTCGACGAGGTCGTCGAGCGCCCCGGCGTCGGGGAGCAGGGCGAGCAGGTGCCGGATCACCGTGACGTGTACCGGCTGGTAGCCGGTATAGAAGTCGATGCTCGGTTGCCGGTGGATCATCTGCCCCATCACCGACGACGATCGGTCGACACTCTCCGGCCATTCGACCAGCGGTCCGGAGTCATTCTCGACCGCGCCCGCGATCGCATCGTAGACGGATCGGTCCTCCGCCAACGTCGGCGTCGTGAGGAATTGCGTCGGTGCGAAGCGCGACGACAGCGCGCCGACGAATCCCGCCGTGAGGCCACCCGTCGCCATCAGTCTCGGCTCGAAAACCACCAGCGCCCGTAGTCCCGCCAGCATCGCGATGAGCAGCGCGCGCGGGACGCGGCGCCGTGGCAGCGCTACGGCGAGTCCCACGGTCATCAGCACCGTGCCGCCGAAGAGTGGCAGCACGTTCGCCCGCTGCGGTGCGCGGATGAAGCGGGCGGGCGTATGGGTGAGCCACTTGCGTGGCAGCGCCACGTCGACGCCGCCGAACCGGCAATACTCCGGACCGCTGAGCAGCAGGCCTGCCAGGGCGACCAACAGCGCGCCCGACACGATCGCGCGGTACGGGGTGCCACGCGCGGCGGCCACGAGGGCGATCGTTGCGAGGATCGCCGCCAGCGCGTTGTACGAGTAGATGCGAGCGGCGAGCCATAGGCCTTCCCAGTTGAGCGCGCCGCTCGCGGCGAGCTTGCAGAACGGACCGGCCGCCGTCACGAGGCAGATCGCCAGATGCCGCACGAGGTCCGACGGGGAGACGATCGCGGCGTGTTCCTCGGGGACCGCCGCATCGAGATGCGTCGTCGAGTAGCGACTCAGGAGGACCTCGGGATCGCCTCCCACTTCGGGGCGTGCGAGGTACGGCCGGGAGATGGCCACGAGCACGCCGAGCGCGGCAATGGAGGCGGCGGCGCCCCACCCGACGTAGGCGCGTCGCTGCGGCAGCGGAGCCAGGTATTCGGCGAGGCTCCACGTCAGCCCCATGGCCGAGAGGTAGACCGCCATGTGATACGAGCTGAGCAGGCCGGCGAGAAACACGCCGCCCAGGAGCAGCGCTCGCTGGCGCCCGGGGCGCGCTCGAAGGCGATGCAGCATGAGCGCGACGAGCGGCAGGTAGAGGTGCTGCGACTGCAGGATGTGGAGCCGCCCCGGTGTGCCGGCGGCACCGAATCCATAGAAGAGCCCGCCGACGAACGCGACGCCGCTCGACAGACCGACCGCCTGCAGGAAGAGGCTCATCGCCGCGGCAGCGAGCGGGTAACACAGGAACGCCGTGAGATTCGCGGCGAGCAACGGGTTGCCCGTCACGAGCTTCAACGGCGCGAAGAGGAGCTGGCTCGACAGGAAGTGCTCCGATCCGGCGAGCTGTTTCGCCGCGGGATAGTTGATGGGGGGATCGAAGAGCGCGGTCGGAGCCGTTCCGAGTGCGTGCGAGACCCATTCGAGCACCCAGACGATCAACCAGGCGTCCGCCGGCGCATCGTCCGCGGGCAGACCCGCCGACGCCATCCGGAGCCACGGCCACCCGAGAATCGCGAACACGATCACGTACACGACTACGGTCCGGATCACAGTGGCGCGCGAGAGCTGGCTGTCGGTCATCCGCAGGCGACCGCCCTATAGCATGTGGGGGTTGGCCGTCTCCCGCCGCGTCACCTCGACGCGGGCCGAAAACGGGTGACAGAGTCGGCGCGCAACTGTAGTCTGTTCGCTGGATCACCCCATGCGGATCGCCCCCTACGCGGCCCTCGCCGCCCGCGCCCTGGAAGCGAACTTCCGGCGCCCGCGCCAGCCCTACAAGCTGACGTTCTGCATCACGTTCTGGTGCAACTACCGCTGCGAGACCTGCAACATCTGGAAGATGAAGCCGCGCGACGAGCTGCGCCTCGACGAGATCCGCGAGATCTTCCGCCGCGCGCCCGGCTTCGTGTGGGTCGACCTCACGGGCGGCGAGGTGTGGCTCCGCAAGGACTTCGTCGACGTGTGCGAGGCCGTGACCACCCACTCGAAGAACCTCCTCCTGCTCCACTTCCCGACCAACGGCTATCTCACCGACAAGATCGTCGAGGGCACGCGCGAGATCCGCAAGATGGCGGCCGAGAAGCTCATCATCACGGTCTCGACCGACGGCGACGAGGCCATGAACGACGAGATCCGAGGCGTCGAGGGCGGCTGGCGCCGTCAGATCGAGACGTTCCGCCGGCTGCGCGAGATCCCGGGCGTCCACGTCGTACTCGGCATGACGCTGTCGGCGAAGAACGTCGACCACTTCCCGCAGGCGTTCGCGGCGGCGAAGAAGGAGATCCCCGACCTCGGCTACGAGGACTTCCACGTGAACATCGTGCACGAGTCGGAGCACTACCTCGGCAACGCCGATCTGGGTCTGCGCCGCAACGTCGGTGCCCCCGCGCTGGCCCGCGCCGCCGACGCGTATGCGAAGCTCCGCGGCGCGCCGCTCCACCCGGTCGCGTTCCTCGAGCGCGCGTACCTGAAGCGCGTGCGGCGCTACCTCGAGACGGGCGAGACGCCCATGCGCTGCCACGCGCTGCGCTCGTCGTGCTTCATCGACTCGTGGGGCAACGTCTTTCCCTGCACGATCTACGACAAGAAGATCGGCAGCCTGCGCGACGTCGGCTACGAGCTCGGCGCGCTCTGGAACACGCCGGAGGCGGCCGCGCTCCAGCGCGAGATCTGGGACTCGCAGTGCCCGAACTGTTGGACGCCCTGCGAAGCCTACCAGTCGATCCTCGGCAACATGCTGCGCCCGGAGCTGCCGCGGGTGCGCAAGCGTCTCGCCCCCCAACCCACCTGATCCCCGCTCATGGTCCGTAGACGCGAACGTCGGCGACGCGCATCTCGAGGCCCGTCCCGAGCAGGCGCAGGCGCCGCGCCCGCACCGGCGCGTCGAAGCGGACGCCGACCCGTCCCACGCGCGGGTACTCGACCAGGCCGCGGATCGTCGGCATGGGCTGCAGGCGCCCGATCGGCTGCCAGGCGTCGCCGTCGGACGACAGCTCCACGGCGACGTTCGGCATGAGCAGCGCGTCGGTCCCGGCGAGCCGGATCTCGAGCGCCGAAACGAGGATGGGCTCGCCGAAGTCGATCTCGAGGCGCACCGGCAGGCTCGCGTCGAAGGCCGCGACGCGCTCCATGAACGGCACCGGCTGGTACCAGCGGCGGAGCCCCGCTTCGAGATCGGACCAGCTCCCCCAGTAGGTCTCGACGTCGGCGTCGATCGCGAGCCCCGCCTGGCCGGCGGCGTGTGAGGCCGTCGCCGTCCAGCGCGAGCGATCCAGGTGCGGCCCCGGCATGACGAGGTGCGCGGGACGCAGGCGCGGGCGGATCGCCAGGACGACCGTCCCCCGGTGCGCGAGGACGCGCTTCAAGCTCGGGTGCGGCCGCGCGAGCGCCGCATCGAGCCGCCCGTCCCGCAGCGGCCGCATGCGCGCGAGCTGCGCCACCACGTGCGTCGCGCCGAGCGCCCGCAGGTCGGCCACCACGTCGTCGTCGGGGAAGCGGTCGATCTCGCGCAGGACGAAGGGGTACATCGGCGGCACGATCCCGCTGCTGCCGTTCACGACCGGCGCCCAGTGCCAGGTGGTCGTGTACTGGTGCATGGCGGCCGAGAGGCCGTAGGCGTCGACCGGCAGCAGCATCGCGCGCACACTCGTGCGGTGGCGTGCGAGCCAGCCCGTGATGGGCGCGTCGGCGGCGCGATCCGGCGCGCGGATCGTCGGCATCGGCTCCGGCGGAACGGATTCGATCGCGAGGGCGCCCAGCACGCCGAGGAGCAGCGCCGCCCGTCCCCATCGCGTCGTGGCGTCGCCGAGGGCGACGATCGCGCCGGCCGACAGGATGGCGGCGCCGAGGAGCGCCACGTGCACGAAGCGTCCGGGCGCGCGCAGCGCATCGAAGCCGGGGACGAGGAGCAGCAGGCGATACGGCCCCGGGACCGCACCGCCGCCGGGCACGGGCAGGATCGGCCCCAGGGCGAGCACGAGCCCGCCGAGCGCGATCGCGACGAAGAGCGGGCCTTCGAGGGCGAGGTCGCGCGGCAGGCGCCGCCACAGGAGCAGCGCGGCGCCGACGAGCGTCGCGAGGGTCAGCACCGGGACGAGGGACGGCAGGGTCACCCAGGGCGCCAGGGTCGGGAGCGTCGAGAACGAGACGTTCCCCGGCGGCGCCTCGAGCTGCAGCGAGAGGAGCGCGTTCGTGTAGAGCGCGCGCGTGGTCCCGAGCTCGGCCTGCACCGCCCGATACGCGAGCGACGGCGGCACCAGGACGGCCACCGCGGCGAGCTCCGCCAGGACGAGCGCCGTCCAGCCGCGACGGTGCGCGCGCGGCGGGTAGCGCCGGAGCCACAGGACGTGCGCGAGCGCGAGGAACGGCAGGAAGTACGCGGTGAGGTACACACCCGAGAGCCCCTGCAGCGCGAGCGCCACGCCGGCGAGACACGCGTCGGCGACGCGCCCCCGTACGATCGCGCGGCGGGCGAAGAGCAGGACGAGCGGCAGCCACCACGCGACCAGCATCTGGATCTGGCAGCGGTCGGCCGCGAAGCGCAGCGGCGCGAAGCCGTACACGAGGCCCGCCACGAACGCGGCCGTGCGCCGGCGCCCCAGCTCCCAGGCGAGCGCGTAGGCGGCGAGCGCGTCCAGCACCGGCGCCGCGAGCGTCGCGAGGTTGTGGACGAGGAGCGCGTTGTCGGTGAGGAGGCGCAGCGGCGCCAGCAGCACGGCCAGCCCGAGCAGGTGATCCGAATAGAGGAGCGTGCGGGTCTCGGGGTGGAAGATGTTGGCGTCGAACAGGGCGCACGGCTGCGTCGCGAGCGCGTGGTGATCCCAGGCGAGCGTCCAGACGTGCAGCAGGCAGTCGTTCCCGAGCATCGCCTGAGCGTAGACGTCGTGGGCGATCCCCGGCAGCAGCGTGCGTTGCTCGTAGAGCGAGAGCGCGACGTAGATCGCGAGGACGACGAGCCACGCGAGTCGGCGTGGCCCATCGGGTGCCTGGGGCCGGGTCACAGGGACGCCGTCTCGCATCGAGCGCGCGCAGTGTAGACGCGCGGGGCCCCGGGCCGCAATTTCGTGCGCGGGCGCCGCGAGCTTGCCCGCCGCGCGCGACGTCACTAGAACGCGACCGCGTGGACGCCGAGCCGAGCCAGGCGCCGACGGCCGCGCGCGCGTGGTGGCGGCGCGTCGCGTGGGCGGCCTTCCTCCTCGGCGCCCTGCTTCGCATCCATCCCCTCTGGCACCCCTACCTGCAGCCCGAGCTGGAGGTGCCGACGGGCACGGCGATCGCGGAGATCGTCCGCCACGACTGGCGTCCGCTCTCCCTCTTCCATGGGACGGCGTTCATCTACACGCTGCGCGTCGCGTACACCGCCGTGTACGCGGTCGGGTACCTCTCGGGGCGCTTCAAGGATCGGCTCGACCTGCTGGCGGCGTTCGTGCGCGATCCGTTCCCGTTCTTCGTCGTCGGCCGGCTGATCGTGCTGGCGGCGAGCCTGCTGGCGCTCGTGCTCGCCGGGCGCGCCGCCGGCGTCGTCGCCGGTCCGCCGGGCGCCGCCTGCGCGATCCTGCTGCTCGCCGTCTCGTTCATCCACGTCCGCGAGTCGCACTACGTCTGGTACGACGTCCCTGCCGGCACCGCAGTCACCCTCGCGACCCTGCTCGGCATGCGGGCCGTGCGCTCCGGGCGCCGGCGCGATCTCGTGGCGACCGCCGTCTGCGGCGGCGTCGCGCTCGCGACCAAGCACAGCGTCTTTCCGGTCCTGGTGCCGGTCGCCGTCGCCGCCGCGCTCGCGGGCGAGGCTGGCGTGGTCGGGTGCCTGCGCCGGCTCGCCGGCGCAGCCGCGGTCGCCGTCGTCGCCTACGCGATCGTGTGCCCGTACTCGTTCCTCGACTTCCGGGGCTTCCTCACCGCGGCGTGGTTTACGGCCGGCGCGACGCAGGGCCTGGTCGGGTCGTTCGCGCTGCCGTTCAGGACCTTGTGGTGGATCGTCATCGGCCCCGCGGCGACCGGGCTCGCGCTCGTCGGCATCGCGGCGGCGCTGCGGGCGCGCCCGCGCGAGGCGCTCGTGCTCGTCGCGTTCCCGCTGGCGTACGCAGCCGTGCTCGCCGGCCAGGGCCGGCTGCACGCTCGCTACCTGGCGCCGGCGGCGCCGCTCGTCGCGGCTCTCGCGGGCATCGGCACCGCGGCGATCGGGCGGCTCGCGTCGCCGCGCCACGCCGCGGTCGCGACGACGCTGGTCCTCGCCGCCGCGACCGCGATCCCCGCCGTGCGCGCGGCCGAGTACGTCCGCCTGCTCGGGCGCGACGACACCCGCGCCCTCGCCGGCGAGTGGATCCGCACGCACGTCCCGCCGGGCACGCGCATCACGCTGCCGAGCGCGAACGGCCACCCGAACCCGCTCCTCCCGCTCGACGAGACGACCGTGCGCATCGCCTGGCGCCCGTGGGCCGACGAGCTGCTCGCGCGCGGCGCCGTCGATCGCGCGGCGACCTATCCGCGCCGCTACCTGGGCGGCGTCTTCGGCGGCTTCGGCCCCGACTGGCAGCCGCGCGACCGCTACGTCGTGATGACGCACCACCCGGTCGTCGTGCGATCGGGGGAGCCGCCCGCGGTCTACCGCGAACGGCTCGAGGCGGCGGGCGGGAGGATCGTCGCCGACTTCCGCGGCTTCGAGGAGCCGCTGGACGGCGTCGTCTATGATCCGATCGACGCCAACTACGTGCCGCTGGTCGGCTTCGATCGCATCGTGCGGCCGGGCCCGAACCTCACCGTGTGGGAGCTGCCGGCGCCCGACGCCGCGCCGCCACCAGCCCCAGCGCGATGACGAGCGCCAGGAGGCTCACGCCGAGGCCCACCCGTACCGAGCGCGGGGCGTAGCGAAGCTGCACGCGCGTGCGGCCGGCGGGAACGTCGACGCCGCGGAAGGCGAAGTCGACGCGCCGGATGGGCGCCGGCCGGTCGCCCACGCGCGCCGTCCATCCGGGATAGAAGGTGTCGGTCACGACGAGCATCGCGTCGGCGGCGGCTTCGACGTCGACGACGACGCGCTCCGGCTCGCTCTCGACGATCGTCGCCTTCTCGGCGCCGGTGGGGACACCGAGCCGCGGCTCGGGCTCGCCGCGCTCGAGCACGGCGACGTCGGCGTCGGCGCCCTGCCGCACGACCTCCGCGAAGCTCGCGTCCTCGTCGTCGACGACCGTCACCCGGTGGACGAGCCGGGCGCGCGGCGTCGCGGCCTGGCGCACCGCCACCTCGCCGCCCTCGACCGTACCCATCATCTCGAAGCCGTGGGCCATGAGGCCCCCCGCGGCGGCGGGCGGCGCCACGAGCCAGCCGATCCCGAGCCGCGCCGAGAGCGGCGCGTTGTCGGCGATGCGCGGCCAGGTCTGCGGGCGGTAGAGCCCCGACTCGGACAGGGCCGCTGCGTCCAGCAGGCGGACGATCCGCCGCGGCGGCAGCGACGGCTCGTAGCCGCTCGGCGACGCGAGGCCGTAGCGCAGCGGTGCGCCGGCGGCGAGCTCCGCCGCGCCGACGAAGCGATCCGATCCGAGGCCGAGCTTGCGCAGCTCCGCAACGCGCCGCCCGACGCGGCGCAGATCCGGAGCGGGGTGCGCCATGTGGAGCGGCGCGGTGGTGATGAGCCAGGAGCTCTGCGCCATCGCGACGAGGGCGAGCAGGACGACGAGGCGTCGCGTCCACGCGCCCCGCCGCCATCCCGCATCGATGGTCGCCGCGGCGAGCAGCCCGAGCAGCACCGGCGCGAGACCCGACCATCCGAGGGCGAACCGCACCGTCGTGAAGGGCGGAAGGCGGTACAGCCAGACGAACGGCCGATTGAGCGCGAACAGCGCCCAGACGAGAGCCACCGCCCAGCCGAGCCGCATGCGCGACGGCGCGAGCGCGCTGCCGATCGCGAGCAGGAGCGCGGCGAGCCCCTGTCGCTCGACGAGGTCGTTCACGAACGTGTCCGCCGAGCCGACGGCGAGGATGCCGCGCACGCCGGCATAGAAGTCGTCCTGCCCCGCCCGCGGGCTCTGGCTGACGGCCTCCGCGAGCGGCAGGATCTGCGCCGCGGCGAGGGCCGCGCCGAGACCGAGCCCGAGCGCGACCACGCCGACCTTGCGCGCGAGCGGGGCCTCGACGCCGACCAGCGTCACGATCGCGACCAGGACCGCGCTGTCGAGCGGAAAATCAGGATAGCCCGCGAGCCACTGCGCGCAGGTCGCGAGTGCGAGCAGCCCGAGCCACCGCCGCCCGCCGTCGGTCGCGGCGCGCTCCGCCGCGAGCAGCATCCACGGCAGCCACGCGACGCTCGCGAGGAAGCTCGGGTGGTCGTAGCCGGCGCGCGACGGCGCACCGAAGAGGCCCGCGACCGCGACCGCGGGCACGATCGCGGCGCCGAGGAGACCGATCCCGTGCCGGCGGAGGTAGAGGATCGCCCCGTAGGCGAGCAGGACGACGTGAAACGCGTAGAACGCCTGGAGCGCCTGCCAGCGGGGAAGGAAGCCGAACGCCGCCCAGGTCGGCGGATAGAGCACCGCGCCGTGACCGACGCCGAGGAGCGGCAGGCCGCAGAACTCGTACGGGTTCCACAGCGGGAGACGGTGCCGGGCGAGGACGGCGTGTGCCGCCGCCTCGTACTTGGGGAGGTACGTCCCGTGGAGGTCGCCACCGCCGACCCGCTCCCACACGCCGCCCTGCACGAGCAGGCACGCGACGATGCTCGCCGCGACGCCCAGCGCGAGCGCCAGATCGGCTGCGGCGCGGCCGCGGCGGGCGGCCGCCGGCGCCCCCGTCATCCCCACGGCTCCCGCATCGCGCGCGTGTGCGGCGCTGTCAAACCGGCGACGAGCGCGGTGATCGCAGGATCGCCACGACGATCAGAAGCCCGGCGGTGGAAAGGAGCATGCCGAGCCACACCGAGGGCGGACGATAGCGGAACTCCACGCGGTGGGATCCGCTCGGCACCGCGACGCCGCGGAACGCGTAGTCGGCGCGCAGGATCGGCGTCCGCTGGCCGTCGAGCGTCGCTTCCCAGCCGCGGTAGTAGGTGTCGGTGAGCACGAGCACGCCGGGCTGGGCCGCGTCGACCTCGATCGCCACCCATTCGGACCGGTTCTCGACGATCGCAACGCTCTCGGTGATGGCCGCCGGCACGTCGACGACGACCGGCGACGAGTCCGGCGCCTCGAGCACGACGACGTGCGGCGCGTCCTCGGCGTGCTTGGCGACCTGCTCGAACGCCGCATCGTCGGTCCACACGACCTCCATCCGGTGCACGAGGCGGGCGCGCGGAACGCCCGGCGCGTGCAGGAGGGCGTCGTCCGGCGGCACCACGCCGAGGAGGCGGAAGTGCGCCAGCCACATGGACACCGCGGCGTCCTTGCCGACGACGGCGGGACCGACGCCGAGCAGGTTCACGATCGGCGCACGGCGTGCCACCGGCTTCCACGCCGAGGCCTGGCGCGCGCCGCCTCCGCCCAGCCCCGCGAACTGCAGCAGACGCGCCACGCGACGCGGCGCGAGCGACGGCTCCCACCCCATCGGCGACGGCATGCGATAGCGAAGGGCGGCACCGGCGAGGGCGTCGATCGGCGACAGGAAGCGCTCGGTGTCGAGGCGCGGCCCCACCAGCTCCCACACGACCTGCATCCGCTTCTCCACCTGCACGGCGTCGGGGCCCCGCTTGGGCAGCCGATTCGGCACGTCGACGATGATGCGGGCCGACTCGCCGACGATCGCGAGGGCGAGGGCGAACGCGATCGGGCGCGCCCACGAGCGCGCCGCCGCGATCGCCGCGAGCCCGCGCGCGGCGAGGCAGGCTAGGAAGACGGGCGCGAGCCCGCTCCACCCGAACGGGAACCGGATGCCCGCAAACGCGGGCAGATGGTAGAGCCACACGAACGGCCGATTGAGCGCGAAGAGCGCCCAGACGAGCGCCGCCAGCCAGGCGACGACCACGCGGCCCCGCTGGGTCGCGCCCAGGATCGCGACGATCGGCACGACGACGCCCTGGCGGGCGACGAGGTCGCTCACGAACTGCCCCGGCGACGCGACGGCGAACACCTCGCGTCCGGCGGCGAACGGCACGGACGGATCGCTGCGCGCGCTCTCGGCGAGCGCGTCGCTGAGCGGCAGGAGCTGTGCGGCGGCGACCAGGCTGCCGAGGCCGAAGCCGATCACCACCATCGCGAGCGCGCGCGGCCATGCGCGCCCGCCGGCGATGAGCGCGAACAAGGACAGCAGCACCGCGGCGTCCATCGGGAAGTCCGGGTAGCCGGCGAACCACTGCCCGGCGACTAGGAGCGCCAGGATGCCCGACCACGGACGCAGGCCGCTGCGCGTCCCCTCCTCCACGACGAGCAGCATCCACGGGAGCCAGGCGACGCTCGCGATGAAGCTCGGGTGGTCGTACCCGTTGTACCCGAAGTCGCTGATGAGGCCAGCGGTCGCGACGGCGGGAACGACCGCAGCGGCCCAGGGCGGCGTCGCGTGGCGGCGGAGGTACACGAGCGCCCCCAGGGCGAGGATCACGACGTGCAGGGCGTAGAACGCCTGCAGCGCGAGATACGGCGGCAGGAGCCCGAAGGTGAGCCACATCGGGACGTACAACGCGGCAGCGTGCGGGATGCCGAGGAGCGGCAGGCCGCAGAACTCGTACGGGTTCCAGAGCGGCAGCCGGCCCTCGCGGAACAGCGCGTGCACGACGGCCTCGTACTTGGGGATGTAGAGCGTGTGGAGATCGAAGCTGCCGACGCGGCTCCATACGCCGCCACCCCACTCGAGACACACGATCACCACCGCGGCGGCGGCGAGCGCCACGAGACAGCTCCACCGGCGTCCGCGGGCCGATTCGCGGGGCTGCGTCACGTCGCTCGCGCGACTCCCGCAGCGCTACGCAGCTTGAGTGGCCGGCGGAGCCGGCAACGACTTCGTCTGGGGGCGCGGCGGGCGCTGATTGCGAACGGCCTTCCACGCCATGCGGAGCGTCACCTTGATGCCTTCCATGCCGAGGAAGGGGAAGGTGAGCGGGATGAGGCACACGTACAGGAAGAGCGCCAGCCGCTTCATGCGCCGCCTGATCATCCAGCGCAGGAACGGCTTCGCGAACTCGGGCGCGCGCGCGTAGATGGGCGTCATCTTCGCGAACGTCTCGGCGAGCTCCTTGTGCGGGTGCCGCAGGATCGATTCGTGGTGGTAGCCCGAGATGCCGAGCCGCACCTTCTGCTCGCCTTCGGCGTCGAGGTAGCCCATCTTCACGGCGATGTCGTACATCTTCGTCTTCGGGAACGGGTAGAAGATGTACGCCGAGCTCTGCGTCGGCTGGATCCGGTCCACCATCGCGAGGGTCTTGAACATCTGCTCGGGCGTCTCGCCCGGATTGCCGTAGATGCAGGACGCCTGGATGCCGATGCCGTGGTCCTTGATCGCCTGCGCGGCCTTCACGATCAGCTCGTCCGTCATCGGCCGCTCCATGATCTGGCGGCGGATGTCGGCGTCGCCGGAGTCGACGCCCATGAAGATCGTGGCGCAGTTGGCGCTCTTCATGGCCTTCAGGAGCTTCGGCTTGATCGTGGTCGGGTAGCCGAAGCAGTACCAGGGGAGGTTCACCTCCCTGCGGTACGCTTCGCAGAACTCCTCCACCCAGTGCGGGTTGGTGGTGAAGTTGTCGTCGTGGATGGAGACGAACTTGACGTCGTACTTGGCGAGGTTCTGCTTGAACTCCGCCATCACGTTCGGGATCGACCGCTTGCGCAGGAAGTCGCCCTTCCCGGCGAAGATCTCGCGCTGGTAGTGGATGTTGCAGAACGTGCACTTGAACGGGCAGCCGCGTCCCGTGAAGATCTCGAGGTTGTCCCTGAAGCAGCCGTAGTCCCACCAGAGCTGCTTCTCCGGGAACGGGAAGTTGTCGAGCTCGTTCTCGAGCTCGCCCATCTCGTTGCGATGGATCATCCCGTCCTTCTTCACCCACATGGTGGGGACGTCGGTGTAGCTCTCGCCCCGCGCCATGCGGTCGACGACCTCGAGCAGCGCGATCTCGCCCTCGCCGGTGCACACCATGTCGACGTTCGGGTTCTCGAGCACGTAGCCGGGCAGCGCCTGCGCGTGGTGGCCGCCGACGACGATCGGCACGCCGAGCGCTTGCTTCAGCTTCTCGGCCATCGTCGAGGCGAAGGGCCAGATGTTGGTCGGCGATCCGATCGCGACCAGGTCCGGCCTGAAGGTCTTGGCGCGCTCGAGCAGCGCCTCGTGGCGGTTCATCCAGGCGAGGTGCGGCGCCTTGATGAAGAGATTGTCGTCGAGGCCGGGGTCGAAGATGAGGTCGATCTCGTGCCCATGGTGCTTCAACATGGACATGAGGTATCCGACCCCGAGGTTCTCGATCCCCCGGTAGTAGAACAACACCCGCACTGACCGTACCATGGGCCGGAGACTGCGGAATTGTCAAGGAAAAACCCGACCGTATGATCGTCGCCGTCACGCTCGCACTGCTCGTTTGGGCCGTGTGGCGCGGGGCACCGTGGGTCGCACTCGCATGCATGGCCGCCGGCCTCGCGATCCACATGGCGCTCCTCGTACGGCTCGTGCGCGCGAGCGTCGGAGGTGTCGGAGGCCATGCGGAGTGGGTACGCGACAGCTCGGTGCGCCCCCGCCTGCAGCGCGACCCCGGCTGGCTCGTCGGAACGGCCCTCGTCCTCGCGGGTCTCGTCGTGGCGCTCGTCCGGTGAGCGCGCGCCGTCTCGCATTCGCCGGCGTCCTGGCGTTCCTGGTCGTCGTCTTCTGGGCGACGCGCATCGTTCCCGGTGATCGCATCGTCCTCAAGAACGCGGATCTCTACGGCTACTACTATCCCGCCTACGCGGCGACGTTCGCGCGCCTCGCGTCCGGTGAGCTGCCGCGCTGGAACCCCTATCAGCTCTGCGGCGAGCCATGGCTGGCGACGCTGCAGACCGCCGTCTTCTATCCGCCGCACCTGGTCTACCTCCTCCTGCCGACACACAGCGCGATGGCGGTCTCCGCGGCGGCGCATCTCGTCCTCTTCGCGCTCGGCACGGCGGCCTTCGCGCGCCGCATCGGGCTCGGCGTCGTGCCGGCGGCGCTCGCCGCGCTCCTGTTCGCGTGCCGCGGGCATGTGACCGATCTCGTCTACTGGCCGCCGAGCTTCGAGGCGGCAGCGTGGCTTCCGGTCGGTGCGATCGCGGCCGTCGACCTCGCGCGCGGCGGTGGATGGCGCGCCGTGGGGCTCCTCGCGCTCGCCACCGGCGCGAGCCTGCTCGCGGGCAACCCGCAGATGACGGTGTATACCGCCTACGCGTGGGCGGTGCTCTGCGCGGCCTTCCTGGTGGCAGCGCGCCCGCCGGCTCGCAGGTGGGGAACGGTCGCGCTCGGCTTCGCGGTCGCGCTCGCCGTCGGCGTGCTCGTCGCCGGTGTCCATCTCGCGCCGGGCATGGAGCTCGGAAGCCAGGGAAGCCGCGGCGCGCGTACGCTCACGGTGGCACAGATGTTCCCGATGGGAGGCGCCGTGCTCGCGAACCCGACGGTCGCGTTCCTGCGCAACGCCGCCTTCGGCCGGAGCCCGCTCGCGCTCGGTGTGGTCGGGGCGGCGCTCGTGGCGCCGGCGCTCGCGTGGGGCGCGCCGCGCGCCCTCGCCTGGGGCGCGTTCGTCCTCGGCCTCGCCGCGCTCGGCTACGCCCTCGGCCCGGTGACGCCCGCGTTCGACGTCCTGCGCCGGCTGCCGGGCCTCGGCTGGTTCCGCGTGCCGCCCTACGCCCTCTTCGTCGTCGACTTCGGCTTCGCGATCCTGGCCGCGATCGGGCTCGACGCGGTGGCACGGACGACGCGTCGCGGACCCGCGGTCGTCGCTACCGCATGTGCGGCGATGCTCGCGATCCTCGCAGCCCGCGGCGCCATCGCGACCAACGCGCCCGCCTGGCTCGCGTGGGCGGCCGTCGCGACGCTCGGCGCAGCGGCCGTCGCGCCGGATCGCGCTCGATCGGCCGCGATCCCGGCGCTCGTCGTGCTCGCCGCGCTCGACGTCGTCCTCGCGCCGACGCGCGGGCTCGCCTTTCCGTACGGCGCCGACGTCGCCCGGCGCGTGGCCGGCAGCGCACCGCTCTACGAGGAGATCGGGAAGCTCGTCGGCCCGGATCGCTTCTGGCTGTTCACGACCGAAATGCCCGCGGTCGAGATCGGCCCCAAGATCCCGACGCTGTACCGCGTCCGCTCCTTCGACGACTACGAGCCGCTCGTGACCCGCCGCCAGTCCGAGTACTTCACGTACCTCTGGGAGGGCTCGGCGACGTCGGCCAGAGCGACCTACACGTTCGACGGCTACCTGAACACGCTGACGGCGCCGCACGGCCGCCCGGCGCCCGCCACGCGGCGCCGCCTGCTCGACCTCGCCGCCGTGAAGCTGGTCCTCTTCCCGACGCCGACGCTGAAGCGCACGGACATCGAGCCGTTTGTCGAGCGGATCCCGCTCGTCTCGCGCGGACGGCTCTTCGACGTCCCCGCGCTCACGAACCCGTGGAGCCTCCCGCGCGCCTACGTCACCTATCGGACGGCGCCCGCGCCCGACGTCGACGCCCTGCTCGACGCGATGAGCCGGCCCAACTTCGATCCGCTCGTGTCGAGCTACGTCGAGGGCGACGCGCCGTTCGTCGCCGACCCGAGCGCGCCGCCGCGGGGCGACGCGGCCACCATCACGATCGACGACACGACCGTCGTCGAGCTCGAGGCGACGCTCGCCGCGCCGGGGCTCGTCGTGCTCGCCGACACGTTCTATCCCGGCTGGCGCGCCACGGTCGACGGCGCCCCCGCGCCGATCGTCGCGACGAACCACCTCTTCCGCGGCGTCGCCGCCCCGGCGGGGCGCCACCGCGTGCGCTTCGAGTACCGGCCCGCGTCGCTGCCGATCGGTGTCGTCGCGAGCCTCGCGGGCACGGTTGTGCTCGTCGTGCTGCTGCGGCGCGGGGCCACGCCGTCGTGACGCGCGCCGTTTTGCTCGCGCTCGCGGCTTTCGTTGCGCTCTTCTGGGCCGTGCGGGTCGTCCCGGGTGACGACATCTACCTCGCGAACGGCGATCTCTTCGGCTACTTCTATCCCGCCTACGAGGGCGCCTACGGGCGCCTCGGCGCCGGCACGCTGCCGCTGTGGAACCCGTATCAGCTCTGCGGGCTGCCGTGGCTCGCGACGCTCCAGACCGGCCTCTTCTATCCGCCCCACCTCGTCTACCTCCTCCTGCCGGTGCACACGGGGATGGCGATCTCGAGCATCGGCCACCTCCTCTTCATCGCGCTCACCACGGCGCTCTTCGCGCGGCGGATCGGGCTCGGGCTCGCGCCGGCGGCGCTCGCCGCGCTGCTCTTCGCGTGCCGCGGTCACATGGTCTACCTCCTCTACTGGCCGGCGGCGATCGAGTCGGCCGCGTGGCTTCCGCTCGGCGCGTTCGCCACCGTCGACCTCGCGCGCGGGAGCCCCCGGCGTGGCGCCCTCCTCCTCGCGATCTCGGCGGGCTCGAGCCTGCTCGCCGGCTACCCGCAGAACACGCTCTATCTCCTGTACGCGTGGGCGACGCTCTTCCTCGTGCTGCTCGCCGCAGAGCGTCCCGGCCCGGCGCCCGCGCTCGGCCGCGCCGTCGCCTTCGGCGCCGCGCTCGCGCTGGGCGCGCTCCTTGCCGGAGCGCAGCTCGCGCCCACCATGGAGCTGACGGCCGACAGCGTCCGCAGCACGCGCGCGCTGCCGCTCCGACAGATCTTTCCGATGGGCGGCGGCATCATCGGCAACGTCGCGTGGGATTTCCTGACGCATCTGTCGCTGGCGCGTCATCCGCTCGCCTTCGGCGTGCCGGCGCTCCTGCTGCTGCCGCTCGCGTTCGCCCGTGGGCCGCAGCGCCCGGTCGCGCTGTGGGCGGCCGGGTTCGGCGCGACCGCGCTGCTGTTCGCACTCGGGCCGCTGACGCCGATCTTCCACCTCCTCCTCCATCTGCCGGGCCTCGCCTGGTTCCGCATTCCGACCCGGGCGCTCTTCGTCGTCGACTTCTGCTACGCGATGCTCGCCGCCGCCGGTCTCGAAGCCGTGCTCGGAGCGGCGGGATCGCGGGGCCGCGCCGTCGGCGCGGCGACGCTCGCCTGCGCGATGCTCGCGCTCGTCATCGGGGGGAAGGCGACGGCCAACGCGGGCGTCGGCGCGGTCGTGGTCGCGGCGGCGACGCTCGGGTTCGTCGCGCTGCGACCGGCGAGCGCCACCGTCCGCGGCGTCGCGGCCCTCGTCCTGGTGACGGTCGTCGCCGTCGATCTCGCCGCGGCGCCGCGACGCCGCCTGCGCTTCCCGTTCGACCAGGGCGCGGCCACCCTGATCCACGACCGGCGCGCCATCTACGACGAGCTGCGTGGCCTGCTCGGACACGATCGGGTGTGGCTCTTCACCGGCCTGCCGCCGGTCGACCTCAACCCCAAGCTGCCGACCCTGTTCGGCGTGCGCTCGTTCGACGACTACGAGCCGCTCGTCACGCGCCGCCACGGCGAGTACATGACCTACCTCTGGGACGGCGCGACCGAGCCGAGCCGGCCGCCGTACATGTTCGCCGGCTATATGAACACCCTCGATCCGCCGCGCGGGCGCCCCGACCCGGCCGAGCGGCGTCGCCTCGTCGACCTCGCCGCCGTCCGTCTGATCCTGCTGCCGCCCCACGTGGCGACCCGGCCGGACGTCGTGCGCTTCGTCACGAAGGCTGGGCTCGTGCCGCGCGCTCCCATCGGCGATCTGGTGGCGTTCGACAACCCGCGCCGCGTCCCGCGCGCCTACGTCACCTATCGCGTGCTGCCGGCGCCCAGCACCACCGCGCTCCTCGAGGCCGTGAGCCGGCCCGACTTCGATCCCCTGGCCGCGAGCTACGCGGAGAACCCTCCCGTTCTACCGGCGGCGAACGCGCCGGCGCGCGGAGCCGCGGCCGACATCGTCGCCGACGAGGAGCGCGCGGTCGAGGTCGACGCCGTGCTCGACGCGCCGGGGCTGGTCGTGCTCGCGGACACGTTCTATCCGGGCTGGCAGGCGACGGTCGACGGCGAGCCCGCGCGCATCGTGGCGGTGAACCATCTCTTCCGCGGCGTGGCGGCGCCGGCCGGTCGCCATCGCGTCCGCTTCGAGTACCATCCGGCGTCGGTGCGGCGCGGACTCGCGGCGAGCGCCGTCGGGCTCGTCCTGCTCGCCGGGCTCGCGGTCAGCGGGCGCCGGCGACGTGTGCCACCGCCGCCACGCTGAGGCCGCATGGGAGGCTCAGGCGTCGCACCGCCCACGCCTCGGCGCGATACGTGGCGACGAGCGCGCGATTGACCCACTCGGCATGCGTCCGGAAATCGCTCCCGCCGCCGCCCCCGATGCCCAGCCGCGGCAGGAGTCCGCGCACGACCAGCGCCGGCGCGAGCGGCGCGAGGTTCGTGTACGTCAGGCGATCGATCGCGAAGCCGCCCGCGGTGAGCGCCGCACGCAGGCGACCGCTCGTGTAGCGCCGCACGTGGTGCATCACCTCGTCGTGGGCGCTCCACAGCGCCTGGTAGGCGGGAACGCTCACGAGCAGCGCGCCGCCGGGTGCGAGGACGCGTGCGACGCCCGCCAGGAGCGCGCCTTCGTCGCGGAAGTGCTCGAGCACGTCGAGCATGAGGACGACGTCGAAGCTCGCCGCCGCGAACGGGAGGCGGTCGCCCTCGGCGACCGCGACGGCGCCGAGCCCCCGCCGGCGGCAGTGCGCGAGCGCCGGGAGCGAGCGGTCGACGCCGGCCGCGCGCGCACGTCCGGGAAGCGAGGCGAGAACCCCGCCCGTACCGCATCCGACGTCGAGGACGCGCACGCCGGGGCGCGCGAGCCGCTCGCCGAGCAGCGCTGCGACCAGGAGCCGCTTGCCGACGAACCACCAGTGGTGGTCCTCGAGGGCGGACATCTCCTCGATGGCGGCGGCGTCCATCGCGCAGTCCGGTTCAGCGTTCCGCGGGGGCGCGGTCGTAGCGCCCGGTGGCGGCGTTCACGAGGATGCGTCCCAGGCCCACCAGCGACGCCACGGCGTCGCGCGTCCGTCGCACCTTGGTTCCCGGCGCGTCGCGCCAGCGGACCGGGACCTCGCGGATCTCGTAGCCGAGCCGCCGCGCCAGGAAGAGCGCCTCGGCGTCGTAGCTCCAATCGGAGAGCGTCACGCGGGAGAAGATGTCGCGCGCGGCCTCGCGCGTGAAGACCTTGAAGCCGCAGGTGACGTCGCTGACGCGCACGACGAGGAGGCTCGTGAGGGTGGTGAACACCTCGCCCATCGCCTCGCGCAGGCGCGGCTGGTGGACCTCGACCGCCGAGCCCTCCATGTGCCGCGATCCGATGACGACCGGCACGCCGTCACGGGCCGCGGGCGCGAGCTTCGAGAGCTCCGTCATCGGCGTCGAGAGATCGGCGTCGGTCACGAGGACGAGCCGGCCTTCGGCGCGCAGCACGCCCGTGCGAACGGCATATCCCTTGCCCTGGTTCGGCTGCGACCTCACGACGGCGACGGGCACGGCCAGATCGCGCGCCAGCCGCTCGACGACGCCCGCCGTGTCGTCGGTGCTGCCGTCGTCGACCACGAGCACGTCGGCGGCCCAGCGCTCGCTCGCGACGTACGCGTCGATCTCGCGCAGGCGCGCCTCGATCCGCCGCGACTCGTCGTAGGCGGGGATGACGATGGTCAGCTCGGAGGTGGGGGACGCCATGCCGCGGCCGGAAGCGGATTCTCCGCGACCGTGCCCACCGGTTGCAAGCAGTGCGCCCCGCTTGACCGCGCGGGCCGTTCCATCTACCCGCCGACCGGTGTCGTCCGGCGGCCCGAGCCACCCGCTGCGCCCGCGTGACGTCGCGATCGCCGCCATCCTGTACGCCGTCGTCACGATCGCGATCACCTGGCCGCTCTTCCGGCATCCGGCGACGAGCGTCCTCGAGACGCGATCGCTCTACGGCAAGTCGGGCGTCCTCGTGCAGCGCGACATCAATCTCACGATGTGGATCCTCGCGTGGGACGTCCACGCGCTCACGACCGATCCGGCGCGGCTCTTCCACGCCAACGCGTTCTACCCGGCGCCCTGGAGCCTCGCTCTCTCCGAGCACATGCTCGGCAACCTGCCGTTCTTCGGGCCCGTCTACCTCGCGACCGGGAACCCCGTCCTGGCCCACCAGGCGACGCTGTTCGCGACCTTCGTCCTGTCGGGTCTCGCCATGGCGGCGTGGGCGTTCTCGTGGACGCGCGACCGCGCGGTCGCGCTGGTGGCCGGCCTCGCCTTCGCCGTCGCGCCCGCGCGCCTGTGGCAGATGGGCAACCTGCACATCGTCTCGACGCAGTACTATCCGATCGTGCTCCTGGCGATCGACGCGCTGGTCGATCGGCGCGCGCGCTGGGGCGCCGCCGGGCTCCTCGGCATCGCGCTCGCGCTCGCCGCCGGCTGCTCCTACTACGTGGGCTACGCCGCCTTCCTGCTCGCCGCCGTCTACGCGGGCACGCGCGTCCTCGGCGCGCGGGCGTGGCACGCCGTCGCGCCCCTCGCCACGGCGGCGCTCCTCGCCGTCGCGGTCACCGCGCCGTTGTCGCTGCCGTACCTGTGGCTCCAGCAAAGCGGTGTGCTCCCGCGCTACGGCGACCCCGGACAGCAGACGAGCCTCGCGCTGCTCGCGATGCTGAAGTTCGGCGTGCAGGGAATGCTGGGGTGGTTCGTGATGCCGCGGCGCGACGGCATCCCGCAGTTCCTCGGGTGGACGGCGTGCGGGCTCGCAATCGTCGCGCTCGCACGCCACCGCGGCGCGCCGCGCGGCGCGCTCGTCGCCGTCCTCGTCGCCGGGGTCGTGTTGAGCCGCGGACCCATCGCGCTCCTGCCGGCGCTCCCCGGCGGCGTGATCCCGCTACCGTATCGGCTGCTGCAGATCGTGGTCCCCGGCTTCTCCGCGATGCGCGCCCCGCAGCGCATGGGCGTGCTCGCCACGGTCGCGATCGTCGCCCTCGCCGCGCTCGGTCTCGCATGGCTCTGCACGACGTTGCGGGCGCGCGGCCGCGCGGGCCTCGCGTCGCTGCTCCCGCTGGTCGTCGCGGCGGCGCTCGTCCTCGAAGCGCGACCGGGCGCGCTCGCCGCGCGGCGGATCTTCGTCGGCCCGACGGTGCCGCGCGCCTATCAGTGGCTCGCCGCGCACGGCGACGGCGGCCCGCTCCTCGAGCTGCCGATCTTCCCCGTCGACCTGCATCGGGAGAGCACCTACATGTACTACAGCACGTACCACTGGCTGCCGCTCCTGAACGGCTACTCCTCGTATCCGCCGGCGTCGTGGCGCGCGCTCGCCGACGCCGCGCTCCGGCTCCCGGCACCCGAAGCCCTCGACGCCGTGCTCGCGAACGCCCCGCGCTGGGTCCTCTTCCACCGCGACGCCATCACACCCGACCACCGTGCCGAATGGGAATCGCTGCTGGGGACTCGTCTACGAAGGGTCGAGGACTTCGGCGACGCCGTGCTCTACGAACGACCGAGCTAGCTCCGAACACATCGCCGAGCTCAGCCGTGCCGCGCGTACCCGATTTGCCGCGCCGGCTTCGCCGGCCGCGGCATACCGGTCGCGCGTGCCACCGACGCTACACTCTCGCCCCCGACCCGAGACGTAGTCTCGGGCCGGAACTACTGGAGCTCCCAGTAGAGGAAGTTGGTCGTCTGATCGAGGATCTCGGTGCGGTGCTGCACGTACGGCACGTGGCCGGCGCCCTCCCAGGTCGTGAGGAACGAGTCGAGGCCGGCGGCGGTCGCCGCGTTCAGCGTGTCGACGGCCCACTGGTACGGCACGATCGGATCGGCCGTGCCGTGGAACAGCAGGCTCGGCGCATCGCCGGGTCCGACGGTACCCAGCAGACGGCCTCCCGAGAGCGACACCGCGGCAGCCACGGCCGCCGTCGCGTCCTCGCCGGAGCTGAAGCCCACGTTGAGGGCGGTGATCGCGCCGGCCGACGAGCCGCCGATGGCGATCCGGCTCTCGTCGACGCCGTAGGTGGCGGCGTTCGTGCGCAGGAAGCGCACCGCCGTCTGCGCGTCCTGCAGCGCCTCGCCGATCGCGATGACGCAGGTGAGCGTCGGCACCGCCGCCGTGCAGCCGGGGGGCTCGAGCCGGTAGTTGATCGACACGTTCACGTAGCCCTTGCGGGAGAAGGTGTTCGCCTCGTCGACCAGCTCCGGCGACGTCTTGTCGCCGGCGGCGAACGAGCCGCCGTGCACCCACACGATGGCGGGACGGGCGGTCGCCGTGTCGAGCGCGGGCTCGTAGAGATCGAGCGTCAGCGTGATCGTCTGGCCGGCGATGTTGGTGGCGCTGCCGTAGACGATGTCGGTGGTCGTATCCACGGTGTCGAACACGAGATCGCGATAGCGCAGCGGGGCCGGTCCCGGCGGCGTCAAGAAGGGCAGCGACGGCAGCGTCGTGCTCGTGCTGCTCGACGTGGTCGTCGAGCTCGACGTGCTGGTCGTCGTCGTGGTGGTCGTGACGCACGACCCTTCGGTCGTCGGCTTCGCGACCTTGAAGAGCTCGGGGCCATTGTTCGTCAGCTTGCCGTCCGCAAACCGGACGCTGTACGAATCGCCGCCCACGATCGTCAGCAGCACGCAGCCGTCGGAGCCCGGGTTCGGGGGCACGACGCCGATCGGGCCCAGCTTCCCGTCGAGCCCGACCTTCAAGCGGAAGGTTCCGTTCGACACCTTGATCTGTGCGAGCTTGACGGGCCCGTTCTCGCCCTTCGCGTCGCGATACTTGAAGCCCTTCAGCGCGTCGCCGGTCCAGAAGGGCTTCAGCGTCGTCGGGCTCGTGCCGGCAGGCAGGGCGTACGTCTCGGCGCTCGACGTCGCGCCGTTGGCCGTGATCGTCACGCTGGCGCCGCCAGCCGTCGGATCGCCGACCAGCGAGTCGGGGCTCGCGGACTCCTTGGCCGTGACGGTGATCTTCCGTTTGGCGGCCGTGCCGGGATCCTTCACGGTGAAGGCGCTCCCGAGGATGGTCTGGTCCGCGGAAGGCGCCGCGGGGACGACGGACAGGACGACGAACGCGACGAGCGGGAGCCGGCACCCCATGTAGGGACCCTACCATCGCGGCCGAAGGCGGGGTCAACGATGGGCGGCGCGTCCGGTCCGGCGAACGACGTCAACGGCGCACGGGACGGACCGATCGGTCCTCTAGGTCCTTCGTCGGAGCGCAGAGGCCTTGTACGAATTTTTCGTTGACGGCGGCGCACGTGCGTTGCTACGGCACCGTCATGCGATTCGACGTCGGCGTGCTCGTCGGAACGCTCGCGCTCGCGGTGCTCGCGCCCGACGCGGCGCACGCGCGCTTCGGGGGGCCGCTTCCCGACCTCGGCGAGGGCGACCTGGCGAGCTTCGAAGAGGGAAGGAACGCGTTCCGAACCACCGAGGATGCAGACGAAGGGCTCGGCCCCGTCTTCAACGACTCGTCGTGCGGCGCCTGCCACCGCGTTCCGGCGGTCGGCGGCGCGAGCCGCGTCGTCGAGACGCGATTCGGTCGCGCGCGCCTGTCGGGATTCGATCCGCTCGACGCGCTCGGCGGCTCGCTCATTCAGGTGAAGGGCATCGGCACGGTCGATACGTGCGACTACGCCGGCGAAGTCGTGCCCGCGATCGCCAACGTCACGGCGGGTCGTCGCACGACGCCGCTCTTCGGTCTGGGTCTCGTCGACGCGGTTCCCGACGCGACGCTCGTGCAGCTCGCCGCGAGCGAGCGCCAGCGCTCGCCGCAAACGGCGGGACGCGTGCACATGGTCGCCGACGCGCCGACCGCGTCCACCCGGGTCGGCCGCTTCGGGTGGAAGGCGCAGGTGGCGACGCTCCACCACTTCTCGGGCGAGGCCTACTTGATGGAGATGGGGATCACGAGCGAGTTCTTCCCCGAAGAGCAGTGCCCGCAGGGCGACTGCGCGGCGCTCGCGTGCGATCCCGCCGACGATCCCGAGGACGAGGACGGCGACGTCGAGAAGTTCCTCGCCTTCATGCGCCTGCTGGCGCCGCCGCCCTCGCGACCGATCGAGGGCCGCGCAGCGGACGGCGCGACGGTGTTCGCGCGCATCGGCTGCGACGACTGCCACCGGCCGGAGCTGCAGACCGGGACCAGCGACGTCGCGGCGCTCGATCACGTGACGTTCCAGCCGTACTCGGACTTCCTCCTCCACGACATGGGGTCCCTCGGCGACGGCATCGCGCAGGGCGACGCGCGCGAGGGCGAGATGCGCACCGCGCCGCTGTGGGGCATCCGCCGGCAGCACCGGCTGCTCCACGACGGGCGGGCGACGTCCATCGCCGATGCGATCCTGCAGCACGACGGGCAGGGCGCGGCGGCGAGCGCGGCGTTCGCGGCGCTCGAGCCGAGCGATCAGCGCCTTCTCCTGCGCTTCCTCCGCCGACTCTGACCCGGCGGCGAGGGGCGTTGCTTCCCATCTTCGCCCCGACGCCCTACCATGGGGCGGATGCGAGCCGAGGCCGACCGCGCGCTGGCGCCGCGACCCGCGTCGGCCGTCGGCCAGATCCGCGGCTTCGTGCGCACGTACGGACTGCGCCGGCTCGCCTCGGTGTGGGCGGAGGAATGGATCGGGTGGCTCCTGCGCTCGATCCCGGGCCTCACGGGCTTCGGCCTCCGCTACCTTCTCTATCGCGCGCTCTTCGCTCGGCTCGACGGGTTCTGCTTCCTGTACCCGGGCGCGCGCATCATGCACGCCTACGGGATCGCCGCCGGGCGCAACCTGCACGTGAACGCCGGCGTCTTCGTCGATGCGCGCGGTGGGCTCACGATCGGCTCGAACGTGCTGGTGGGCCCGAACGCGGTCATCGTGACCTCGCGTCACCATTGGACGGACCCCTCCGTCCCCATCGTCCTGCAGGGGCACGTCGTCGAGCCGGTCACGATCGGCGACGACGTGTGGATCGGCGCCAACGTCTCGATCATGCCGGGGGTCACGATCGCGCCCGGCACCGTCGTCGGCGCGGGCGCGGGCGTCACGGCCGACACCGCGCCCTACACGATCGTCGCCGGCGCCCCGGCACGGCAGATCGGCACGCGGCCGCGGCCTCCGCAGTGATCCGTCGCGCCTGGCTTCCGCTCTCTATCGTCGCGCTCGCCGCGGCGCTGCGCCTGTGGGGGATCGAGCAGAGCCTGCCGTTCGTGAACGGGCGCCCCGACGAGCGCGAGGCGCTCGCGCGCATGGCGGGCTTCCCGAGCGGTGACCTCAACCCGCACTGGTTCGTCTACCCGAACCTCTTCTTCTGGACGATCTGGCTGTGGGACGAGGCCGTGCTCGCCGTGACGCGCCTGTGGGCGCCGGCTGCCGACTTCGCGACGCTGCTCGGGAGCGACCTGCCCCGCCTGATCCTCTACGGGCGCATCCTCTCGGCGCTCGCGGGCACGGCGACCGTCGCCCTCACCTACGCCGTCGCGGCGCGCGCCGCCGGCCGCACGGCGGGCGCCATCGCCGCGCTCGTCGTCGCCACCAACGTCCTGCACGTGCGCGACACCCACGCCATGAAGAGCGAGTCGTTCCTGGCGCTCGGCACGCTCGCGTGTGTCGCACTGCTCGGCAGGTGGTCGACCTCGCGGACGGGCCGCGATGCGTTCGTCGCAGGCGCCGCGATCGGCGTCACGACGGCGTTCAAGTACACCGCGATCCTGCTCCTGGTGCCGGCCTGGCTCCTCGACCTGCGCGCGCGCTCGGGCTCCCTCCTCCGCCGGGCCATGCCGAGCGGCATGCTGGCCGGGCTCTGCGCCACGGCGCTCGGGACCTTCCTGGCCGCGTCGCCGTTCCTCGTCCTCGACTATCCGAACGTCGTCGCCGAAGGACGCCTGTATGCGCGCGCTGTCTACGAGAGTCGCCCGCATGCGCACGGGCCTGCCCCGTCGACGATCCTCTCCGCCGCCGAATGGCTTCGCACGCGGGCGTTCGGGTATCACGTGGCCGTGTCGCTCCGCCGCGGCTGTGGGCTCGTGCTGACGGTGCTGGTCCCGTTCGCGGTCGTGACGGCGCTCCGCCGCGGCACCCCGGTCCTGTGGACGGCGGCCGCCTACGTCGTCGTCCACTACCTCGCCATCGGCGCGTCGCCGGTGATGCTGGCGCGCTACCTCACGCCGATCGTGCCGCTGCTCGCGATCCTCGTCGCCTGGCTCGTGGTCGATTTGCTCGGGCGCATCCACACGCCGGCGTTGCGGGCCGCGGCGACGCTCACCGCCACGCTGCTCCTCGTCGGCGAGCCCGCGCGGGCGTCGGTCTTCTACGACAGGATCGCCGCCGAGACCGACACGCGCGTCCTCGCCACGCGCTGGATGGAAGCGAACCTTCCACCCGGGGCGGTGGTGGCGCGCCTCGGGAGCTTCATCTTCCCGATCGCCGATCCCGATCTTCCGGCCGGCGCGACGGCGGCGGCGCTGCCGTGGGGCGACACGAACCTCGACGGCCACGGCGTCACGCACGTCGTGACGCACCAGCACCTCCTGCCGTTCTCGCAGCTCGTCCCGCAGCAGTGGAACGCGATCGCGCCGCGCCTGCGCCTGCTCGCCGAGTTCAGCCCCTACCTCGGCCGCCCCGGCGGCGGCTTCGAGCGCGAGGACGCCTACTACGTGCCGATGTGGGACGGCGCCGCGGTCGTGCGACCCGGCCCGCTCGTGCGCGTGTGGGCCGTCGAGCCGGCGCCGTGAGCGCGCCGGGCGCCTTCCAGGCGACGCAGGACCGGCACTTCGCCGAGGCCGACGTCGCGCACTACCGCTGGACGACCGAGGATCCCGGTTTCGCGCCGGTCGAGGACGAGCTCCTGGCGCCGCTCCTGCCGTCGCTCGCCCCTCCGTGCCTCGAGATCGGCTGCGGCGAGGGGACGAACCTCGCGCGCCTGGCGCGCGGCGGTGGCCATCCGGTTGGAATCGACCGCTACCACCAGAAGGCCCGCTTCGCCGCCGGGGCGGTGCCGGCGGCGCGGCTCGCCGTCGCCGACGCCGGCGCGCTGCCGTTTCGCGACGGCGCTTTCGCCAGCGTGCTGGTGCGCGACGTCCTCCACCACCTGCCCGATCCTCGACGTGCGGCAGCCGAGGCCGCGCGCGTGCTGCGCGCGGGCGGCACGCTCGTGGTGGTCGAGCCGAACGGACGCAATCCACTCATCGCGCTGCAGGCGCGCCTGGTCGCGGCCGAGGCGCGCCTGCGCGAGTTCACGCCGGCGACCGTGTCGGCGCTCCTGGCCGGCCTTCCGCTCGGCGAGGTACGTACCGAGATGGCGCAGGGATTCCCGCTGCGCCGGCTCGTCCTCCACCACCGCTTCGGCGTGCCCGCGCTCGGGCGGGTGCGAGCCGCGACGAGGCTCTTCGAGGGCACCGAGCGGCTCGCCGCCGGCCTCCTGCCACGCGACCGCTGGTCGTACACCGTCGTGCGGGCCCGGCGCCGGTAGCGTGCACCGCGTCGTCACGATCGTCGTCGTCTATCTCGCGACCCTCGGCCTCGTGGCCTGGGCCGGCGTGCGGTACTTCGGCGCCGCGGCCGACGAGGAGGGCGGCGGTCGCTACGCGCACCGGCCGTTCGTGCACAAGCAGCTCGCGCCGTGGAGCGCGTTCGACCAGGGCGCGACGCAACGGAGCCTCGTCTGGCTCGGCGACTCGACGATCCTCGGCTTCAAGGGGCCGTCGTACGCGAACGCCCTCTCGCAGACGCTGCGGCCCCAGGGCGTCCGCTCGCGCATCCTCGGGTGGCTCGGCATGGACTTCTACGGCTACTACTTCCTCACCACCGCGGTGATGGAACGCCTGCATCCCGACGTGCTGGTGTTGATCGCGCACCTGCGCCTCTTCGCGCCGCGCCGGACGCTCGAGATCGAGGGACCGTTCGTCGAGCGCCCGACCTTCAGCGACCTGGCGTCGGTCCTGGAGCCCGCCGCCCTCGTGGAGACGCCGGGGCTGCCGCTCGCCGAGCGGGGTCTCACGCCGCCGCGGCTCGCGCTCGCGCAGGCCCTGCGCTCGGCGCGCGTGGAGCAGCTCTTTCGCTGGTGGGAGGGAGGCCGCGTGCTCGCCAACCGCGCCGTCGCGTTCGCGATCCTCGGGCCGCCGCAGCCCGGCGGATCGCTGATGACCAAGGTCGCCGCGGTGCGCGTCGCCCTTGCCGAGTCCGACGTCGAGGTCACGCCCGCACAGCCGATCGTCCGCATGATGGGAGCCGCCGTCCGCCATGCCGTCCGGCGCGGGGCCTGCGTCGTCGTGATCGGGACGCCCCTGCCCCACGAGACCATGGCGCACACCGTCGGCTACGACGCCGAACGCTACGCGCGCCGCTTCGCCGTGCTGCGCCGAGTGGTCGAGGAGAACGGCGGCACGTTCGTGGACCTCCACGAGGCGCTCGGCGCGGCGGAGTTCTCGGACACGGCGGGCCACTTCACGCAGGCGGGAGCCGACCACATGGCGCTGCTCGCGGGCGACGTGGTGCGCGCGGCGGCGCTCGAGGGATGCCGGGGCGCATTTCGCGGCGCCGTCCGTCTCCAGTAGAAGGCCGGGACGCCCATGCCCGACCTGCACCCCGATCGCGCCCCGGCGGACGCTCGTGCGCCGTACGCCGAGATCTTCCTCGTCTCGCTCGCGCTCATCCTGCTCGAGGTGAGCTACACGCGCATCTTCTCCTTCAAGCTCGTCTACTACTTCACGTACGTCATCATCGGGATCGCGCTCCTCGGCATCGGGTCGGGCGGCGTCCTGGTCGCCATGCGCGAGGGTTCCCGGCGCTGGCCGCTCGCGCGCCTGCTCCCGGCGTGCTGTCTCGCCGGGAGCGCCGGGGTCTTCGCCGGGTATTTCGCCGTCGCGCTGGTGCAGGTGAACGCGCTCGACCTGGTCGCGGCCGTCTCGAAGGGCGACTGGTCGGTCGTCCTCGGCGAGAGCGCCGCCCTGCTGGGCGTGTGCTTCGCCCTCTTCGTGCCCTTCCTCGCCGCCGGCATCGCGGTCGCCGCCATCCTCTCCGACGACGCGTCGCGCGCGAACCGCCTCTATTTCGCCGATCTCGTGGGCGCCGGCCTCGGCTGCGCCGTCTGCGTTCCCCTGCTGGTCGTGCTCTCGCCGCCCGGCGCGGTGCTGCTCGGCGGGGCGATCCTCGCGGTGGCGGGCCTGCGGCTCGCCGGGTCGACCGGGCGCCTCGCGCTCGGCGCGCTCGCGGTCGTCCTCCTCGCTGCGGCGCTCGGCGCCGACCGGCTGCCCGATCCGGTCACCGATCGCGTGAAGACCATGAGCCCCCAGAACGGACCGCGGCCCATGTTCACGCGCTGGAGCCCCATCTTCCGCGTCGACGTGCGCAACACGTTCGGCGTACCGGGCGCGCCGTCGAGCCAGCGCATGATCATGCACGACGGCACGTGGGGGTCGGTGCTCCCCGAATGGAACGGCGACCCGGCGACGCTCACGCGCTACGACACGGCGACGCGCTCCTATCCGTTCAAGGTGCTGGGACGCGCGCCGCGCGTCGCGATCATCGGCGCGGCGGGCGGCAACGAGATCCTGGCCTCGCTCTACTTCGAGGCCCAGCACGTGACCGCGGTCGAGCTGAACCCGGTCACGGTCTCGCTCCTCACGACCTACTTCCGCGACTACACGGGCCGCATGGCCGAGCATCCGAAGGTGACGCTCGTGAACGCCGAGGGCCGCTCGTTCCTGATGGCGCGCCCGCACCAGTTCGACCTCGTCTGGTTCGTGGCGCCGGACAGCTACGCCGCCATGAACGCCGCGACGGCGGGCGCGTACGTGCTCTCGGAGAGCTACCTCTACACGGCCGAGATGATCGTCGACAGCCTGCGCGCGCTCGCCGAGGGCGGCATCATCTGCACGCAGTTCGGCGAGGGCAGCTTCGAGCGCAAGCCGAACCGCACGACCCGCTACGTCGGCACCGTGCGCGCGGCGCTGGCGCGCCTCGGCGTGGCGGACCCGCGCCGTCACGTGCTGGTCGCGACGACCAAGGGCTTCGGGTTCCTCACCTCGACGATCCTGGTGAAGCTCACGCCGTTCAGCGACGAGGAGGTGAAGCGCTTCGTCGACGCGACGGCGGAGATCGACGGCGGCCGCGTGCGCTGGGCCCCCGGCTCGCCCGCCGACAGCCCCTCGATCGAGCAGGTGCTGACGCGCCCGCCGGACGAGCTGCGCGAGTGGTATCGCACCTATCCGTTCGACGTCCGTCCGGTCACCGACGACGCCCCGTTCTTCTGGCACTTCGTGCCGTTCCGCGAGGCGTTGCGCGCGAACCCCGACCCGACCTCCGCCGTCGTGCTCGAGGACGGCCTCGGCGAGCGGCTCCTCGTGCTCCTCCTCGCCGTCGTCGTGGTGTTCGCCGCGGTCTTCCTCCTCCTGCCGTTGCTGGCGCAGCGCCGGCGCTGGGCCGCCGTGCCGTACAAGCGCTTCGCCGTCGTGTACTTCGCCGCGCTCGGCGTCGGCTTCATGTTCCTCGAGGTCTCGCTGATCCAGCGCCTGACGCTGCTGCTCGGGTTCCCCACCTACTCGCTCACGGTGACGCTCTTCTCGCTGCTGGTCGCGACCGGGATCGGCAGCCTCGCGAGCGAACGCCTGCAGGTGGTGTCGACGCGCGTCCTCGCGCGCCTGTTTGCGGTGCTGACCGGGCTCGTCGTGTTCTACGAGGCCGGCCTGACGCCGCTCGTGGCGCTCGCCGTGCCGTGGCCGTTCGCCGCGCGCGTCGCCCTCGCCGTCGTCGTGCTCGTGCCGCTCGGCCTCTGCCTCGGCGTCTTCATGCCGCTCGGGCTGCGCCGCGTGGCCGCCGTCTCGAACGATCCGCAGGGCTACGTCGCGTGGGCGTGGGCCGTGAACGGCTTCTGCTCGGTCGTGAGCTCGGTCGCCGCGACGGTGCTGTCGATGACGATCGGCTTCGGCGCCGTCATGTTCGTCGCCCTCGGCGTCTATGCGCTCGGCCTGCTCGCCTTCGCCCGCATTCCGGCGGCGGCGACGAATTGAAACCCCGGGGGGTCGATGGTAGCTCACCCCCAATGCCACGCGCCTGCCGCGCCGCGATGCTCGCGGGCATCGTCGCGCTCCTCGCCGGCGGATGCTCGGAGGCGCCACCGCCCGGGCCGCGTCCCAAGGTGATCCTCATCGGCGTCGACGCCGCCACCTGGCACGTCGCGGAGCCGATGATGGAGAAGGGCGAGCTGCCGAACCTGAAGGCGCTCGTCGACCGCGGCGTGCACGGCGACCTCATCTCCATGGACCCGATGGTGTCGCCCGCCCTCTGGACGACGATCGCCACCGGCACCTTCCCCGAGCGCCACGGCGTCCACGGCTTCACGGAGACCGATCCGGCGAGCGGCAAGCAGACGCCGGTCTCGAGCAACCTGCGCACCCGCGAGGCGCTGTGGACCATCCTGTCGCAGAAGAAGCTTCGCGTGAACGTGGTCGGCTGGTACGCGAGCTGGCCGGCGGAGACGGTCAACGGCTACGTCGTGACCGACCACTTCCTGCCGCGCCATCAGAGCGCCTTCTGGCCGGTCTCCGAGCAGGACGAGGAAAAGCTCGGCGGACGCACCTATCCGCGCGAGCTCCTGAAGGAGCTGCTGCCGATCGTGCCGAGCATGCAGGAGGTCGCGAAGATCGACGGCCTCGAGCTCAAGTTCAAGCCCGACGGCACACCCGAGATCGAGAAGCTGGCGCGCCTGTTCGAGCCGCACCGCGTGGACGAGACGCGCGTGCGGATCGCGAAGTACCTGATGCAGAAGTCCGACTGGGACGTCACGATGGTGTTCATCTGGGGCATCGATCCCATGTCGCACCTCTTCTGGCGCTTCTTCGAGCCGTGGACGTGGACGGGCACGCCCATCCCCGACGACGCGATGGCGGCGAACAAGGACAAGATCCCGAGCTACTACAAGAAGGTCGATCGGTACCTGGGCGAGCTCACGGCGGCCGCGGGGCCCGACGCGATCACGGTCATCGTCTCGGATCACGGCTTCGGCCCCGCCACGGGGAAGACGGCCGAGGGCATGCCGCTCTCCGGCGATCACCGCAAGGAAGGCATCATCGTGGTCGCCGGCGATCACGTGAAGAAGGGCGTCCGGGTCGACGGCGCCAGCATCGTCGACGTGACGCCGACGATCCTCTACCTCCTCGGCCTCCCGGTCGCCGACGACATGGACGGTCGCGTCATCGAGGCGTTCTTCGAGACGCCGCTGCCGCGTCCCATCGAGCGCATCGGCTCCTACGAGCACGGCGGCGCCAAGAAGCCCGAAGCTCCGATCACGTCGCCCATCGACGAGGAGATCCGCGACCAGCTGAAGGCGCTTGGCTACCTCCAGTAACGGCCGCGCGTACGCGATCGTGCTCGCCCTGGTCGTGGCGGCGAGCGCCTGGGTGCTGACGCGCCCCGAGCCGCTGGCACTGGGGGGCGACAACGCGATGCTCGAGCACCCGGTGCTCGCCGATGCCTATCGTCAAGTGCGCGCAGGCCACCTGCCTCGCTGGTCGATCGGACGCTGGGGCGGCTCGCCGCTCGCATCGGATGCGGTCATCGGGGCGCTCTATCCGCCGTACTATCTCGGCTACGGGTTGGTGCCCTTTCCGCACCTCCGTGCGATCGATGTCATCGCGTGCGTCCACCTGGGCGTGCTCCTCGCCGGCGTCGTGTGGCTGATGACCGGCCTCGGCGTCGGCCCCGCAGGGACCCTCGTGGCCACGGGACTCGTCGCCACCAACCCGACGCTCGTGCAGATCGCTCGCACGTGGATCGAGTACTGGGCTGCGCTCGCCTGGTGGCCCTGGCTCCTCGGCGCCGCGGTCCGCCTCGCCGCGGCGCCGTCGCCGCGCTACGGCGCGCTCGCCGCGGCGGCGCTGGCGGCGCAGGTATACGCCGGCTATCCACAGTTCGCCCTCTACAGCGGCGTCGTGGCGCTCATGCTGATCGTCACCGGCGCGAGGGTGCCGCTCGCGCGGCGGCTCGCGATCGCCGCCGTCGTCGGTGCGGCCGGCGTCGCGTTGGCCTCGCCGCCCCTGCTCTCGGGCCTCGCGATGGCGCGCGACTCGACGCGGCTCGGTCCCGAGCACACCGCGGCGCTCGCTGCGCTCGACACGTTCGCGCTCGCGCCCGGCGGGTGGCTCGACGTCGTCCGTAGGTCCCCCATCTCGCCACTCCTACCCTGCAAGCTCGCGCCCGTCGCCGTCGCGCTGGCGGTCCTCGGCGCGACCACGCCGCGCCCGACCGCGCGCGTGCTCGCCGGTGCCGCGCTCACGACGGCCGTGCTCGCGACCCGCCCCACCACGCTCTTCCATCTCCTCCACTCCGTGCCACCCTTCAGCTTCTTCGCGGGACCGGTGAAGCTCTTCTACGTGACCGCGTTCCTCGTGCCGGTCCTGGCCGGCGTCGGGGTCGAGCGCCTCGCGCGGTCGAGCCGGCAATGGCAACCCGCCGTCACGCTGGTCGTGGCGGCCGTCGCCCTCGTGACGAGCACGTGGTTCCTCGCCGGGACGCGCGCCCTCGTCGCGCCTGCTCCCTTCTCCGGCGGCGCCTTTGCGCCGCTCCTGCGCGAGGGCCCCGAAGCGATCGCCGGCGGCCTGCGCGCGGCGCGCTGGCTCGCGCTCGCGGACGGCCCGCCGCTACGCCAGGTCGGCCTCAACTACGGATCGCTGTGGGACGTGGGGTCGCTCAACGGTGTCGGACCCCTGCCGGCGTGGCGGCAGCTCGCCGTGATGGAGTCGGCCGACCCGAACGCCGCCGTTGCGCTCGTGCGTCAGGTCGGAGCCGACGCGGTCGTCGTGCAGGCGGGGAGCCGTGTCGAAGCCACGCTGCTGGAGGCGAAGTTCGCCGGGCCGCCGGTGCGATCCGGTCTGCGGGCGCTGCGTCCCCCGTTCGCCGCCGCGCCGCGCTTCCAGCTGGCCGCCGAGGCCACCGCCCTCGGTCCCGACGACATGATCGCGCGCGCGCGGCGCGGCGAGGCGCTCACGTCGGATCACGCCGACGTCGAAACGACGCCCACGGGCACGACCTGGAGCGGCGACCCGCGCGGCACGCTCCTCGTGCTGCGCCAGACCCCGGAGCTCGCCCGCATGCGCGTGCGCGTCGATCGCCCGACCTGGCTCGTCGCGCGCGACGCTCATCGGGGCGGCTGGGAAGCCACGCTCGATGGTCGCCCCGCCGCGCTCGTCCCCGCAGGCGGCTTCTTCCAGGCGCTCCTCGTTCCGCCCGGCAACCACGAGATCGTGGTCGCGTACGAGATCCAGGGGCTGCGCGAGGGCGCCGTGGTCGCGCTGCTCGCGCTCGCGATCCTGCCGGCGCTGCTCGCGCTCGCGACGGCGCCTCGTCGCGTACCACCCGCTACGGCGAGCAGCGCCTTCCGGACCGCATCGGCCACCACCCGCGCATAGAGCTCGTGCCCGGCCGCGCTCGGATGCACGGCGTCGACGAACAGGACATCGTCGCCGCGCGGGTCGCTCCGGAAGGCGTCGTGGACGTCGGCAAGCGGTGCGCCCGTGGCGGCGGCCGCGCCGCGCACGGCTGCATCGTAGGCCGGGAACGTGGCCCACTTCGCCTCGTAGTCGCCGCGGCGCGGCGGAACCACGAGCACGGCTTCCGCGCCGTGGGCGCGGCTCGTCTCGACGATCGCCCGCAGGGCGCGGGCGAAGCTGTCGACGGTCTCGTTCGGCGCCGAGTCGACGCCCTTCGGGACGACGTCCTCCGGCCCCGGAAGCGGCAAGGGCGGCAGGATCCATCGCTCGGCGAGCTGCATGATGCGCAGGTCGCGCAGGCGCATCGCCCACGGTTGGACGCTGGCCGCACGCGCGAGGCGCGTCTCCACGTCCATGTCGAGCGCGGGGATCGCCTCGTTGACGGCGCCGAACGCTGCCACGAGGACCCGCGGCTGGTAGGCGAGCACCCGCCCCTCCAGCAGCCGCGATCCCTGCAGCGCCGTGAAGCCGATCACGCCGAAGTTCAGGACCTTGCTGCGCGGGAGGTGTCGCTCGAGCTGCATGGCATACGTCTGGGGCGTGCACACGCCGAGACCGAACGTGCTCGAGTCCCCGATCGTCGCGATGCGCAGCACCCCTGGCGGCGGCGTGCGGGGATGCGGTGCGCCGCGGTAGCCGTCGGCGTTGATCGTGTTGCCGCAGCGGTCGGCCGTCGCCCCTGGACGCGGCTCCCAGAGCCAGCGCGGGTCGAAGCGGTTGAGACCCTGCCCGGCGCCGACCACGACTTCGGGCGCGTGGTACTCGAAGCCGGCGACCCGCAGGCCCAGCTCGAGAGCGCCGGAGGAGCCCCAGCCCGATCGCTTCACGAGGGCGCGTCCCCGACCGCGAACAGCAGGAGATCGCCGTCGCGCACGACGAGCCGCAGGCCGTCGCGCCCGCCCGCGGTCGCGAGCGCGAGCCAGGCGGCGCGCGTGCCCGCGTCGACGTACGCCGTGTCGACGATCAGCGAGGCGAGGCCCGTCTCCCGTCGCAGGGTCGCGAGCGCGTCGCGCTCCGGGAGCCGCATCGCGAGCTGCATGCGGGCGGGCCACCCGGTCGGCCAGTAGCTCGAGTAGCCGTTCAGCAGCGGCCGCCAGTAGAAGATCGACCGGTACATCGCGCGTGCGTGCGGCCACGCCTGCGTACCCTGCCATCCGACCGGGAGCTCGAGGACGGGCCCCCGGCCGGCGCGGAGCGCCTCCATCACCGTGGACCTGCCGTCGATCGCCGGCGCGATCTCGAACCGGTGCCGCTCGGGGACGTCGTATTCGACGGCGAGGAGTACGACCACGAGCGCGGCGGCGATGGGAACGAGCCGGCCACGGCCCCGCGCGACGAGCCACGCCGCGATCTCGGCGAACGCGAGCCCCGCGACCAGCGCGAGACCGATCATCGCCGCGATGCCGAGCCGCGAGAAGTCGCGGATCGTGTCGGGCACGAACGGAACCAGGTGCTCGAGCGCGACGAAGTACGGCAGGCGAAGCGGTGCGCTCCCGAACAGCGTCACGACGGGCGTCGCCATCGCAAACCCCATCGCCGTCCAGAGCCATGCGTGCCGCCACGCCTGCCCGGGTGCACCGGGCTCCCTGCGCCGCGCGAGGCGAGCGAAGATGCCGAGAACGACCACGGCGAGCGTCGTCACCGCGATCCACGTGGGCGCGCTGCGCCGCACGAGGTCCTCGGGCACGCGCGTCGCGATGCGCGGGATACCGCCGATCGGCGCGACCGGTATGCCCGCCAGCGCCGGCGAGTCGGGACGTGCGGTCCACATGCTCTGGTCGTGCAGGGCCGGGTTGGCGCTGCGGACCGCGAAGTACGCGACGTAGATCGGCGCCATCACGACGAGCGCCAGGCCGAGTGCCGCCGCGAGCCGCACGCCCGCCGTGCGCGTCGCCGGACGCGCCAGGCGCGCCACCGCGAGGACGACGAGCGGCGGAAACACGGTCGCGGCGAGGTAGACCAGGTTCGCGAGCGCCTGGAAGACGATCAGGGGAACGAGCACCAGCGCCCGGCGCCAGGACGGGTTCGGGCGGCTCGTGAGGTACACGAGCAGCGGGAAACCGAGCAGCACGGTGTAGCTCGGGGCCCAGGGAAAGAAGCGCCAGACGCCCCACGGGTCGACCAGGAAGACGGCGCCCGCGACGATCCCGGCCGCGTGCGATCCCGTCCACCGCCGCACGACCGCGTGGAAGCACGTCGCCGTGAGCGCGAGGCAGAGCAGGAAGACGACGTTGATCGCGAGCGCCGGGTTGCCGGTCGCGAGGAAGACGGGCGCGAAGAACGGGAGCGCCGAGAGCCCGGGGTCGCCGAACAGGAGCGCGTGCGGGGCCGGCCAGTAGATGTTGGCGTCGAGGTAGTGTGCGGGATCGGCCGCCAGGGCGTGGCTCTGCCAGGCGAGCGTCCACGCGATGTACGGGATGTCGGTGCGACACACGATGAGCGTGTTCGCGAGGTGGGTCCCCAGGTGGGCGCCGAGCGGCCACGTGAGCCAGACGAGCACCGCGATGTAGCCCGCGAGCACGACGACCGGCGCCGTCGCCCGCAGGATCATCGCGGCGCACTGTCACATGCGACCCGACGCCGGGTCAACCGATGGATCGACGTCGGGCGTTGCGCAGCTCGGGCCTGGACGGGTACGGTTCGGCAGGCGGGCGACGATCAATGATCCAGGCGGTCGGCACAGACGGACGGCCATCCAGGGCCGGTGCGCCGGGCGTGGTGATCATGCTCGCGACGGCCCTGGTGTACTTCGCCGCCGCGAAGCTCGGCCTCACGATGGCCTTCTCGGCCGAGCAGGTGACGCTCGTGTGGCCACCCAGCGGCATCGCGCTCGCGAGCGTGGTGCTGCTCGGACGTCGATGGGTCGTGCCCGGAATCGCTCTCGGCGCCTTCCTGGCGAACGCGACCGCGAACGAGCCGCTGGGGACGGCCGCCGGCATCGCCGTCGGCAACACGCTGGAGGCCCTGATCGGTGCCTGGCTGCTCGAGCGCGCGCACACGCGTCCCGCGCTCGACCGACTGCGCGACGTGCTGGCCCTCGTCGCTCTGGCCGCGGCCTGCAGCACGATGGCTTCCGCCACGATCGGCGTCGTGAGCCTCTGCCTCGGCGGCGTGCAGCCGTGGAGCGCGTCCGCGACATTGTGGTGGACGTGGTGGATCGGCGACGCCCTGGGCGACCTCGTCACGGCGCCGCTGCTGCTCGTGTGGGCGACGGCGCAGCCCGCTCTCCTCCCGTCGGAGCGCCGCGGCGAGGCGGCGACGCTCCTCCTCGCCACCTTCGCCGTCGGCGCCGTGGTGTTTGCCGGGCGTCACGTGGGCCCGCTCGCGGGCTACCCGTTCCACTATGCCGTCTTCCCCCTCGTCGTGTGGGCGGCGCTGCGGTTCGGACAGCGTGGAACGGCGACCGTGACCTTCGTCACGGCGGCACTGGCGATCTCGAACACCGTGCGTGGTTCGGGGCCCTTCACGGGCGAGCCGGTGGAGGAGAGCCTCTTCCTGCTGCAGCTCTTCATGGCCATCGTTTCCGTGACCGGGCTCCTCCTCGGCGCCGCCATCACCGAACGAGACGTCGCTCGCCGCCAGGTGAATCGCGAGTACGACCGCCTGCAGGCGAGCGAGCAGCGCCTGCGATTCGCGCTCGCCGCCGGCCGGATGGGGGTGTGGGACTGGAACATCACGTCCGGCGAGGTGAAGTGGTCGGACAACCTCGAGGCGATCCACGGGCTCACGCCGGGATCGTTCCCGGGGACGTTCGAAGGCTTTCGAAGACTCGTACACCCGGACGACCACGCCAAGGTGGACGCCGCCATCGCCCGCGCCGTTGAGGAGGGAACGGACTACGAAATCGATTACCGCAATCTCCGCTCGGACGGCACCGTCGGATGGATCAACGGGATCGGGCACGTTCTGAGCGATGCGCATGACCGCCCCGAGCGCATGATCGGCGTGGCCATGGACGCCACGGAACGACATCGGATGACGGCGGAGCTGGCCGCACACGCCCGCGACCTCGCGGACGCCGCCCGCCGCAAGGACGAGTTTCTCGCCATGCTGTCCCACGAGCTGCGCAACCCGTTGGCGCCGCTCCATACCGCGCTCGAGCTGCTGCGCCGCGGGGTCGGCGCGCGCGCCCTCGACATCGCGGAGCGGCAGTTGAAGCAGCTCGTCCGGCTCGTGGACGACCTCCTCGACGTGTCGCGCATCACGCAAGGCAAGATCGTGCTCCGCAAGGAGCCGACGGCGCTCGACGACGTCGTCGCACGGGCCGTCGACTCGGTTCGCCCGCTGCTCGACGAGCGCGGCCACGCGTTCGACCTGAGGCTCCCCGCAGAGCGCATCTGGGTCGACGGCGACCCGGCGCGACTGACCCAGGTATTCGCGAACCTCCTCGGCAACGCCGTCAAGTACACGCCGGCGAACGGCTCGATCTCGCTCGTCGTGGACACCACGGGGGACGGGGTCGGGATCCGCGTCCGCGATACGGGCGTCGGAATCCCCGCCGATCTGCTCCCGCGTGTGTTCGACCTGTTCGTGCAGGGCGAGCGCTCGCTCGATCGCTCGCACGGCGGCCTCGGCCTGGGGCTCACCATCGTGCGCCGTCTGGTCGAGCTGCACGGGGGACGGGTGGAAGCACGAAGCCCCGGTGGAACGGGGTGCGAGATCGTCGTCGACCTGCCGCGGCTTCCGTCGGCGCTCGTCCCGAAGGCGGAACCCGCGGTCCGACCGGCCCGGCCGGTCGCGCCCGCCCGCGTGCTCATCGTCGAGGACAACGAGGACTCGGCCGAGAGCCTCTCGGAGCTGTTCGAGTCGCTCGGCCACGAGGTGCGCGTCGCGGCGACGGCCGGGGCCGCGCTCGAGGTCGTCGGCGAGTGGACCCCCGATGTCGTCGTCTCCGACATCGGCCTTCCCGGCATGGACGGCTACCAGCTCGTGCGTGCACTTCGCGAGCGCAAGACGCTCGATCGAACCATGTTCATCGCGCTGTCGGGCTACGGCAGGGACGAGGACAGGCAGCTCGCCATGGAGGCGGGCTTCGACCACCACTTCGTGAAGCCACCCGACATCGACGCGCTCGCCGCATTGCTGGGTCGTCCCGCGGCCGCCGGCGCCGAGGGCGTCTCGCGCGCGCTCAGCTGAGGCCTCATCGCGCGTCCCGCCCGTTGGTCTTAGACGCGACGTGCCGCGAGAGACGCCGGCGCGTCAGCCGCCCGCGCCCGGAAAGATCGCGATCGCGTTGCGATCGCCGGGTGCATGCACGAACGCCGAGGCGCCGTGCCGCTCCGCGAAGGCGCGGAAGGTTTCGAGGTCGTAGCGTTCCATGTGCTCGGTCCCGACGCCGGGGTTCGTCGCCGCCGCCACCAGGCGCCCGATCACGCCGGGGACCGCCGTCGACAGGTTGTGGACGGGCTCCGAGAGGATCACCGCCTCGCGCGCCGCAGCCCGCATCCGCCCGAGGACGGCGTCGGCCTGCGAGCGCACGTGGTAGAAGCTCGAGCACATGACGACGTAGTCGGCGGGCGGAATCGGGTCGGCCAGCACGTTGAAGGACCGGACCGGCACGCCGCGCTTGCGCGCCCCCATGACGAAGTGGCCGTTGAAGTCGAGGCCGAGGTAGCTGCCGCCACGGTCCTTCAAGGCGTCGCGGTAGAGCCGGCCGGTGCCGCAGCACACGTCGACGACGCTCGCGCCGGGCCGGATGCGGTCGGCGACCGCCCGGTAGGTCGCGAGGTACTGGCGCCCGTAGAGCATCCGCATGAGGGCGTCGTAACCGATGCAGGTCCAGTAGATCGGCGACTTGTTCGCGAGCGAGAGACCCACCTTCGGCCGGAACTTCGACAGCTCGACCAGGTACTGCCAGGTGTCGGGCAGCAGGCGCACCGTCGAGCGCTTGTCCATGCGCCGCAGGAAGAGGACGGGCATCTCGACGATGCGGAGGTTCGCGAGCGCGGCGCGCGCCATCACCTCAGTGTCCCAGAACCAGCCGTCGCACTCGGAGCCCAGGACGACGTCGGTCGCGGTGGCGCGATTGAAGAACTTGCAGCCCGTCTCGGTGTCGCGCACGCCGCAGTCGAGCAGCACCTTCAGGAGCCCGCGATAGACCATCGAGAGCACGTGGCGATGGACGCCGCCCGTCTGGCGCAGGAGGTAGTGCCGGAACCCCGTCGCGACGTCGACGCCATGGCGCGCGACGAGCGTCACGAGCGCCGGCACGTAGATCGCGTCCACCTCGAGGTCGATGTCCAGAAACCCGGTGACGCGTCCGGTCGTCGCCGCGTAGCCCGTCTTGAACGCCCCGCCCCGGCCGCGATTCCTCTCGTGGAAGACGAAGCGACAGCGCGGCGTCGTGCGGCAGATCTCCTGGATCACGCGTCGCGTGTCGTCGCGCGAGCAGTCGTCGACGAAGAGGATCTCGTAGGCGAGCCGCGTCTGGTCGAGCACCTCCACCAGACGTGCCGTGCTGGCCGCGAGGTGCGGCGCCTCGTCGTAGCACGGCACCACGACCGAGAGGTCGAGGTCCGTCATCCGCCGAGCACGACCCGGAGCGCCCGCACGACGTCGGCCGCGTCCTCGTCGGTCACGGCGACCGAGAGCGGGATCGAGAACGTGCGCGCGCCGATCCACTCGGCGTTCGGGAAGTCCCCCTCGCGATGCCCGTAGGTACGGCGGTAATAGTCGAGCAGATGGACGGCGCGGTAGTGGACGCCGGTGCCGATTCGCAGCGCGTGCAGGCGCGACAGCACCTGGTCGCGCGTGACGCGCGTGCGCCCATCGTCGACCAGGCACGTGAAGAGGTGGAGCGCGTGACGGATGTTCGCCGGCCACGGCGCCGGCAGCACGAGCGGGAGATCGCGTAGCTCGCGCAGGTAGAAGTCCCACAGCTCGCGACGGCGGTGCCACAGGCGCTCGACGCGCGCGAGCTGGTGGATGCCGAACGCCGCCGCGAGGTCGGTGAGGTTGTACTTGAAGCCGGCTTCGACCACGTCGTAGTGCACGAAGCCGTCGTCGCCGTAGCGCATCCATGCGTCCTTGCTCATGCCGTGGAGGGCCGCGACGGTGATCCGCTCGGCGAGCGCCGGATCGCGGCACACGACCATGCCGCCCTCGACCGTCATGACGTTCTTGGTGACGTAGAAGCTGAAGCAACCGAAATCGCCGAACGTGCCGCAGTGCCGGCCGTCGATCGTGCTCTCGATGGCGTGGGCGGCGTCCTCGACCACGCGGAGGCCGTGGCGCTCCGCGAGCGCCATGAGCGCCGGCATGTCGCAGGGACGTCCCGCGAAGTGCACCGGCACGATCGCGCGCGTGCGCGGGCCGATCCTGGCCGCGACCGCCGCCGGATCGAGGTTCATGGTCGCGCGATCGCAGTCGGCGAAGACGGGCGTCAAGCCGGCGTGGATGATCGCGTTCACCGTCGCGCAGAAGGTCATCGGCGAGGTGACGACCTCGGCGCCCGGCTCGAGGCCGAGCGCGCGCAGCGCGAGGTGCAGGGCCGCCGTGCACGAGCCGACGCCGACGGCAGGCCCCCCGCCCACGTAGGCCTGGAAGTCGCGCTGCAGGCGCGCCACGCGCGGCCCGGTGCCGAGCCAGCCCGAGTCGATGCAGGCGAGCACCTCGGCGCGTTCCTCGGGCCCGATGTACGGGGCACCGAAGACGAGGTAGCGGTCACGCCACGGCTGCATGCTCGCTCTTCGCGCGGGCGAGGCGGGCGACGAGGCTGGCGCCCGCCGGCATCGCGAGCCGCTCGTCGCCGACCCAGCGGGCCTCGCTCGACGTGACCCGATAGAGCGTCTCGTTGAGCCACGGCGCCGTCGGCCGCAGGTTCGAGTGCTCGCGCGCCGCCGGATCGAGCAGGCGCCGGGTCCAGACGACCGCCGCCACGGCGGGGAGGATCGCGAGGTTGAAGTAGCTCGCGTAGAGCACTTGGAGCCCCGCCCGCTCGCACGCTCCGACCAGCATGCGGCGCGTGTAGCGCCGGCGGTGGCGGCTGATCACGTCCTCGCCGCTCCACAGCCAGCGATACGCGGGCACGGTCAGGACGAGCTGTCCTCCCGGCGCGACGAAGCGCTCCATCGCGCGGAGCCCCTCGACGTCGTCGTCGCAATGCTCGAGCACGTCGAGCGCGAGCACGATGTCGTAGCGGCCGTGGTGTGCGCCGAGGTCGTCGCGCAGGTCGAGGAGCGGATAGCCGGTCGTCTTCTGGAACTCCCGCAGCGCTTCGTCGGCGACGTCGGCGCCCGCGACCTCGCCGAAGCGGGCGAGCCACGGCAGGTTGAAGCCCGTGCCGCAGCCGTAGTCGAGCAGGCGCAGGCGCCGCCCCGGCGCGCCGACCGCCGCCGCCGCGCGCGTCACCTGGCGCAGCACGAGATCGCGCCGGGAGCGAAACCACCAGTGCGTGGCCTCGTAGGTGGCCGTGACCTCGTAGCCTTCGCGGAGCATGCCGGCCGGGGGCGGTTGTAGGGCACCCCCCGCGCGAGCGTCAATCGGAAGGCTCGCCGCGGCAAGCGCCATGCTCACTGCAGATAGCCGAGCGCCTTCAGCGCCCGCGTGCGATCGGCGTCGAGCGGTGCGGCGGCCGTCGTCTGGATGCGCTTGGCGACCTCGGCGCAGCCGTCGCGGAACGCCGTGATGCGCGCGGCGCCCGCGGCCGCCTCGTCCTTGTGCTCGGGCGCCAGGTCGTGCTGCTCGCGCGGATCGGTCGCGACGTCGTACAGCTCGGTGCCGCTCGGCTTCACGATCCATGCGCGATCGTCGGTGCGCAGCAGCGTCTGTCGCGGCCCCCAGAGCTGCTCGGCGAACACGTCGCCGCGCGCGAGCGGCTCGCCCCGCACGAGCGGCGCGAGGCTCCGGCCCTGCAGGCCGTCGGGGACGCCCTGCCCGAGGAGCTCCAGCACCGTCGGCGTGAGGTCGATGATCGACACCGCCGTCGGAACCCGACGCCCGCCGGCCGCGAGCGTCGGATGGTGGAGCACGAGCGGCACGTGCACCTGCTCGTCGTAGACGCCCCGCGCGTGGCCGATGCCGCCGTGCTCGCCGAACTCGGTGCCGTGATCCGAGGTCACGACGACGAGCGTGCGCTCGGCGAGGCCCGTGCGCCGGAGCCACCCGAGGATGCTCGCGAGGAGGTCGTCGGTGTAGCGCAGCCCCTCGTCGTAGGCCGCCTCCTGCACGAGCGCCTCGGGCGACGCGGGCGGAACGACGAACAGCCCCTTGTAGTACGCGGGCACCTTGAACGGGGTGTGCGGCTGATAGGTGTGGAGGAAGAAGAAGAACGGGTCGGTCGCGTGCCGTGCGATCCAGCCGCGCGCGACCTCGGTCGTGTCGGGAAAGAGGCCGACCGGCTCGTCGCCGGTCCACACCTGATCGCGGTAGGCGTCGAAGCCGCGGTTGAACCCGATGTCGCCCTTGATGAGGCCGTCCTCGGTGACGGCGCCCGTCGAGTAGCCGGCGCGCGCCAGCACCTCGGCGAGCGTGGTGACGCTCGCCGCCAGCGTGACGCTGGGTGCGATCACACGGTGCGCGCACGGATAGAGACCCGTCAGCATCGACATGTGCGACGCCGTCGTCGACGGGAAGGGGGCGATCGCCTGGTCGAAGCGCACGCCCTCGCCGGCGAAGGCGTCGAGCACGGGTGACGTCGCGCGCTTGTAGCCGGCGCCCGAGAGGTGGTCCGCGCGCACGGTGTCGAGGGAGATGAGGAGCAGGTTCGTGCGCGCGGGCGCCGGCGGCGCCGTACGCACGAGGATCGGCCGCGCCCAGACGGGAAAGGTCGCGCCCTCCCCTTCGACGTGCGCGTCGAGCCCGATCGTGACCGGACCTTCCATCGCCGGCTGCAGCTCGACCTCGGCGTCGATCCAGCCGCGGTCGCCGGCGCGGCGCGCGGGATCGAGCCGGCGGCTCCAGAGCGGCGTCGGCGGATCCCCCTTCGTCGTCTCGCTGACGATGAAGGTGACCGGCGGCGCCCCCGGGCCCCAGCCCGGGTCCTGCACGCCGAAGCCGATGCGCAGGCCGTCGCCCGCCGTCACGACGATGGGCTCCGTCTCGACGTGCAGATCGGGGGGCGCCGTCGCCGGCCAGGCCCAGACGCCATAGGCGACCTTGCGGCCGACGTCGTCGGCGCCGAAGCGCAGCGTGAGCTTCGTGGGCAGCGACGCGGCGGCGAGCGGCGGCTGCAGCGCCGCGCGCATGGCGGGCTCGTGCATGAAGCCGCGCTCGAGGAAGCGATCGTTGTTGCCCTGGGTCACGACCCGGTCGAAGTCCTTGAGGGTCGCCGCCGCGATCGGCTCCGTCGGAGCGTCGGCGTACGTGAACGCCTCGGTCACCAGGCGCACGGCTCCCTTGGCCGCGGCGGGATCGAGCGCCACCTCGATCGTGCGGCCGGGCGGAACGACCACGTCCTTGCCGCTCGCGGCGCGATGGATCTGCGCGCACGCGGTCGCCGGACGCGTCTCGCCCAGGTGCTCCACCGCACAGTGGGTCCAGCCCAGGCCGCCGCCGAGCCGCGTGATCGCGATCTCCCCGGCACGCGCCGCGTGGGCGGCGACGAGGAACGCCACCGCGGCGAGGACGCGCGTCATCCTGACGACCCACCCGGGCGCGCGAGGAGCACGAGGTCGAGCGCGTGCTCGAGGTCGCGCCCGTGCACGCTGAAGTCCGCCGGTCCGACGTCGGGCATCGCGGCGCCGGCGCCGATCCGCCGGCGCACGAGGCGCGCGAGGCGCGGGAAGACGCCGCGTACGATGAAGCCGGGCACGAGGTTGCGAAGCCCGAGGGGATCCAGGCGCAGGATGCGCCGCACCTGCTCGCCGCGCGCCCGCTCGTAGGCGAGCACGCGCGCGGAGCCGTTCATGCCCTCGACGCGAACCCCGGGCAGCACCGGCGCCGCCAGGGCGAGCAGCTCGGGCGCCGTCCACTCCCGCAGGTGGTACGGGTTCTCGGACACGGACATGAGGCGATTCGGCGTCGTCACGATCATCTCGCCGCCCGGCGCGATGCGCGCCGCGAGCGCGCGCAGGTAGCCGACCGGATCGGGCAGGTGCTCGATCACCTGGAAGCTCACCACGAGGTCGAACTGGCGGCCGAGCGCCTCCAGGTGCTCGAGGTCCGCCACCTCGAAGCGCAGGCGCGGATGCCGATGGCGGGCGCGCGCGACCGTGATGGGCTCGATGCGGTCGACGCCCACGACCTCGCGCGCGGCGTCGGCGAGCCGGGCCGCGCCGTACCCCTCGCCGCAGCCAGCGTCGAGCACGCTCTTGCCGGGCGCGCGCGTCGCCGCGAAGTCGTAGGCGGCCATGTGGCGCGCCATGTCGACGCCGAACTCGGCGTCGCCGCCGCCGGGCAGCCGCTCGCCGGTGAAGGCGCTCATTGCACGACTCCATGGGCACGCTCGAGGCGTGCCAGCGCCTCGCCGGCGAAGGCACGCGTCGTGGCGTCCGAGTCCGCCGCGAGCGCCACCAGCTCGGGGCGCGCCGCGGCGTCGCCGATCGCGCCCAGCGCCCAGACCGCCGCCACGCGCACCCCGGCCTCGCGGTCGCCCGTCGCCTTGCGGAGCGCCGGACCCGCCGGCCCGAGCCGCGCCGCGCCCGCCACCCAGGCGGCGACCTCGCGCCCGAGCGTGTCGGGTTGCGTGAGCCCCTGCTCGAGGCAGTGTGCGAGCTCGTTCGGCGACGTCGCCGCCGACGCGATCAGGAAGTCCGGCATCATGTCCTGCACGTCGTGCTTCTGCTGCCCGAGCATCCCCACGAGATCGCAGAGCACGTGCGGGAAGCCGAGCGTCACGAGCCCTTCGGCCGACACCACCTGCAGGTAGGGCCGCTTGGTCTCCTGGCGCAGGGTCTGGGTGAAGAACGGCGCCGCGCCGGCGTCGCGCCGCTCCGTCAGCGCCCAGGCGGCGAACACGCCCACCTGACGGCGGATCTTGTAGTCGTCCATCCAGTGCCGGACCTTCTCCACGTCGATGCCCGCGAGCGCCTGGACGGCGTCCTCCGCATGCCAGCCCGGCTCGGGCACGAGCGCCCAGCGGCGCACCGTCTCGGCGAGCGCGATGAAGTTGAGGGCGCCCGCAGCCTCGCCGCGCACGCGACCCGTCGTGCTCTCGAAGACGTCGTAGGCGAAGTCGACGGCGCGCACGTCGCCCGTCTCGGCGAAGTTGCGCAGCACGAGCAGCATGGTCGGCTCGTCGGGCGCGATCGAGCGCACGACGGCGTCGACGCCGGCGGGCGATCCGGCCGCGTCGAGGATGGCGAGGACCGCCTTGCGGCGCAGCTCGCGGTCGGGATCGGCGAGCTCGGCCACCCAGCGATCGCGCGGGGGCGCGGTCGTGAACTCCATCGCCACCAGCGGCTCGGGCGGGAGGTCCGAGCGGCGCAGGACCGCATAGCGCCCGAAGCGTGCCGCGACCTCGTAGTGGCGCTCCAGGTGCTCGCGCAGGATGAAGTAGTACGCCGGCGCCTGCGCGAAGAATCCGAGCCGCCGCGACAGGGTCACGACGAAGCGCGGGGGCTCGGCGGCGAGCGTACGGACGACCTCCGCCTCGGCCAGATGGTCGGGCCGGCCGGGGAAGTAGTAGTCGTGCGGCGTCGGCGTGGGATGACCGAGCGCGTACGGCACGAGGGCGACGGCGGGGAACGCGAACAGGGCCTCGTTCGGCTCGAGACGCTCCCGCAGGTACGCGAGCGTCGCGTTCATCGCCTGGAAGTCGGCCGAGCGCTCGCCTTCGACGTGCACGGCCACGTCGGGCGCCGCGAGCCCGAGCGGCGCCTCGCCGAGCGGCCCCTCGAGGTTCGGCACGGCCGAGATCAGCGCGAGCGCGAGCGCGGCCGCCGCCATGGCGTTCCCCACCAGCGCCGGCGACACGCCGAGCACCCTGCCCCACGCGCGCCCCATCCGCGCCGTCACGATCGCCGCCAGCACGAGCGCCGACGGCAGCGCGATGATGAGGTGCATCGTGTCGATGCGCGGATAGAGCATGACGAACATGCAGAGCGCGAAGACGAGATGGCCAAGGAGGCGCCGTCCGGCGACGTCGAGCGTCGCCTGCGCGCCGCGCAGCCTGCCGAGGCAGTGCCAGCCGACGCCGAGCCCCATCATCGGGACGACGTAGAAGCCCACGTGCTGCGCCTGCCACGTGATCGAGCGCGCGAGGCCCTCGGGGATCTGCGCCCAGGCGACGAGAGAGATCGCGAAGAGCGCCCCGCCGCCCGCCACCCACCCGATGGCGCGACCGACCCGCAGCGCTCCGCGCTCGGCGCGCAGGCCGAGCACGCCGGCCACGACCAGCAGGACGGCGAACACGGCGGGCCAGCCGGCCGGGAAGCCGAGCGGCACCGGGTACGGCGTCGCGTAGATGCGGTCGGCATCCGAGCCGATGAGGAGCACCTCGCGCAGGAAGCCGCCGACGCCGAGGCGCGCTAGGAAATAGGCGATCCAAGGCAGCGTCACGACCAGGCCGCCTGCGGCGATACGCGCGACGGCGGGCCACAGGCGGATCGGCGTGGCGAGCGGCGCACGCGCGCGCCGGGCCCGCACCCACAGCAGCACCAGCATGGGCCCGACGATGAGCGGGAACTCCGCGCCGCCCACCTGCAGGTTGAAGGCGAGCAGGAGGACCACCCCCGCGAGCCCCATGAGGACGCGGCTTCCGCGCCGGTTCGGATCGCCGTCGCCGGCGCGCTCGATCGCGAGCACGAGCCCGCACGCCAGCACGGCGAGCACGCCCGCGTTCGGCTTGAAGGTGAACGCAAGCCCGACCGCGACCCCGGCCCACACGAGCGGTGCCGGCGCGCGACGCGCGAGATGGCGGTCCATGGCGAGCTGCGCCACGAGGAAGCACAGCCCGGCGTACCAGGACGGATACGGCACGTTGAACGAGGCGAACTCGCCGACGAAGCACGGCAGGAACGCCGCGTAGCCGAGCGCCGCCACCGCGGCGAGGACGCCCCCCGCGAGCGGCCGCGCGAGCACGTAGATGAGCGCCACGGTGGCGGTGTTCACGAGGACCAGGGCCCAGCGCAGCGGGATCACCGATTCGCCGAAGACACGGAAGAGGACGGCGTTCAGATAGAACGCGCCGGGCGTGTAGCCGGTGTGGAAGTCGAGATACGGCACCTCGCCGCGGAAGGTGCGCGCGATCTGGAGCAGGACCAGACCCTCGTCCTCCAGGTTCACGCCGTAGTGCACGAAGGTGGCGAAGTACGCCGCCGCCACGACGACGACGCCGAGGAGCCCGAGCCGCTGCACGCCGGCCGTCCTCAGAGCCGCCCCAGGCGGTCGGCGAGCTTCAACCACCACACGATCCAGAGGGCCTCGAGCCCGATGCGACGGTTCATCTTCGACTCGCCCTCGACGCGGTCGACGAACAGGATCGGCACCTCCTTGATCGAGCACCCGTGTCGCCAGGCGCGGAAGGTCGTCTCGATCTGGAATGCATACCCGTTCGAGCGCACGCGCTCGGGCTCGACCGCGACCAGGGCCTCGCGCCGCCAGCACTTGAAGCCCCCGGTCGCGTCGCGCACCGGCATCCGGGTGACGCCGCGCACGTAGGCGTTGCCGAAGTAGGAGATGAGCAGCCGCTCGATCGGCCAGTTCACGACCGTGATGCCGTTCAGGTAGCGCGAGCCGAGGACGAGGTCGTGATCGGCCGCCAGGCGCACCATCTCGGCGAGCATCTCGGGCGGATGCGAGAGATCGGCGTCCATCTGGATCACGAGCTCGGGCTGCATCGCGATCGCGACCCGGAACCCTTCCTTGTAGGCCGGACCGATGCCGAGCTTCGGGCTGTGCTTCACCAGGTGGACGCGCGGGTCGCGCGCCGCCATGTCGGCCACGACGGCGGCCGTGCCGTCGGGCGACTCGTCGTCGACCACGACCACCTCGCACGGCGTGGCCGCCAGCGCGAGCGGCACGATGCGCCCGATGTTCTCCCGCTCGTTGTAGGTCGGGATGACCACGACCGCCTTCGGGGGCGTCGACACAGACCGGTCACCATAACCGAGGCCCGCCTGACCCGCCAGCCGAGCGCGCGGGTCAGTCGGTCGCCTCGTAGAGAAGGAGCTCGTGGACGCCCCAGCGGGTCCAGTTGCTCCAGAGATCGAAGGGGCTTCCGTCGGTGTGCTTGGGGCGGACGATGCGCAGGTGCTGTGTGGTGACGTCGGGCAACGCCACCTCGACGGCCAGGCGATCGGGGTCGGTCCGCATGCCGACGAGCGGCGCTTCGCCGAACGGTGGCGCCGTCACCGTCGTCCACGTATCGCCGTCGGCCGACGTCTCGATCCGGTAGAGGCGGAGGAACTCGCCGAAGTGGGGGCCGAGCTCGATGACGAGACGCCGCAGGCGGCGCGGTGCCGGAAGATCGACGCGCAGCCAGGCGTCCACCTTCTCGTCGACGTCGTCGATCCAATGCGTCGCGACGTCGCCGTCGACGGCCGCGCGCGCGTCGCCATGGCTCGAGGTCGTGAGCGCGAGCGCCTCGCGCGCAATCGGCCGATCGGGGGGGCGGACGGGCGCGGGCGGCGCGGAGACGATCTCGACCGCACACGCGTCGTCGTCGGCGTAGCGCAGGGCAAGCTCCGGGTGGTCGCCGTGGTCGATCTCCACGCAGATGTTCCGCCGCGCCGGCGGGAGGCTCGCCGGATGGAGGATCGCGTAGCGCACGTCCAGATCCTTCAGCAGCCGCAGGCTCGCCGCATCCGGGAACCCGGAGAAGATCGAGCGCACGTACGTCGCGGCCGGCGCGAAGCCGGTGTAGCCGTTGACCAGCCACTTCCAGTGCGCGCTCGATCGCACCATGTAGCCGGCGTCGACGTCCGGCGTCCCGATCGGCAGCTCGATCACCGCCGGGTCGCCCGGAACGCTCGCGAGCCAGCGATTCACTCCCGCCGATTGCCTGGCCCATGGCAGCGGCTCGAAGCGGGTCGCGGGCGGCGGGCCGAGCTCGCTGCCGACGAGCACCGCAGCGAGCACGACGACGGCGGCGCGCGCCCAACGGCCGTGCGCGCGCCGGCCGAACGCGCTCACGCACAGGCCCGCCAGCACGGCGAACGCGCAGAAGGCGCCGATCGCGGCGCGGCCCGGGGCGCGCAGGCCATCGAAGCCGGGGACCACGCGCTGGAGCAGCTCGTACGGGCCGGCGATCTCGGCCGTGAACGCGCCCATCCGCATGCGCGGCCCGAGCGCCAGGACGGAGAGCGCGAGCCCGACCAGGAGGTAGACCAGGCCGACGCGCCGCCCGCCACGCCCCGCCGGGGCGCCGCAGAGGCTACCGCACACGATGGCGGCGAACGCGCCGAGCCCGAGCACGGAGGGCGCCAGCCCCTGCCCGAGCAGGCGGGCGCGATAGTGGGCGATCGGCGCTGCGAGCCCGCCCAGGAAGTTGAGACCGACCGACGAGAACCACAGCGTCTGGACCGGATCGCGGGCGAGCGCGAAGCGCGCCCGCACGTCGGCGTACGGGAGCATCGTCGGCACCACGACGGCGACGCACGCGGCGAGGCAGAGCGCGACGCGCCGGTACGCGCCCGGCGCCGCCGGCACGCGGCAGAGCGCCCAGGCGAGCACGAAGACGCCGACCCCGATGCCGAAGTAGTAGAGGTGGTAGACGCTCGTCAGCACCTGGAGGAGGAGGACGGCGGCGAAGAGCCCGCCGTCGCGCCAGCGCCCCTCGCGCAGCAGCCGCTGGAGGAAGAGGAAGACGAACGGCACCAGGTGCGAGCCGAGCAGATGCGCGTGCCCCATGAGCCAGGTGCGGTGGGGCCCGAAGGCGTAGAGCGCGCCCGCGACGAAGCCGCCGGTCCACGTGCCGCCGAGATCGCGCACCACGAGCGCGGCCCCGATCGCGGCGACGACGTACGATCCGATCACGAACAGGTTGTGGATCGCGACCGGGTCCACCCAGGCCACCTGGAGCGGCAGGACCTGCACCGCCGCCCCGATCATGTGCTCCGAGAACGCCAGGGCGTCGCGGATCGGATACCAGATGTTGGCGTCGAACAGGTGGAGCGGCTGCGTGCGCAGCGCGTGTCCCGTCCACGCCATCATCCACGTGACGAGATACGCGTCGGCGCGGCTGGCGGCCGGGACCTTCGTGCCCGGGAAGAGGTAGCCCGCGTCGAGCGCGGTGGCGAGCGGCCACGTCCACCAGATCGCGCCCGCGACGAAGAGCGCGAGCACGAGGAGCGGCGAGCGTTGCCGCGCGAGCACGGCCGGGTCTTACACGTGCGGCGCAGGCGCCCGCAAATTCGCGCCGGCTTGCTCGGGCGCGACCGCGAGCGGTAGACGGCGGCGTGCCGCGCGGTCTCCTGCTCGCCGCCCTCGCGATCGGCGCCCTCCTGCGCGTCTATCCCTTGCACGTGCCGTTCATCCATCCGGACCAGGAGAGCATCCCGCTCCAGGCGCTCGGGATGGTCGCGGCCCGTACGTGGCGCCCACCGGACCTCGTCTACCCGAGCGGCTTTCTCTACCTGCTGCGCACGAGCTACGCCGCGATGGGCGCCGGGAGCGACCCGCTGGACGTCGTGCTCGCGTACCTGCGTGATCCCTTCCCGTTCCTGCTGGTCGCCCGCGTCCTCGCCTGCGCGTTCGGGATCGCGACCATCGCGGCCGTCGCGGCGCTCGGCCGCGAGCTGGGTGATCGCTGGACCGGCGCGCTCGCCGCGCTCGTGCTCGCCACCAACATCCTGCACGTCCGCGAATCGCACTACGGCACGGGGGACGTGCCCGCCGCCGCGCTCGTCACGGCGGCGCTGGTGGCGGCCGTCGCGTACGTGCGCACGCCCCGCCCGGGCACGCTCGTCGTCGCGGGGCTCGCCGCGGGGTTCGCGGCCGGCTTTCGCTACCCCGCGGCCATGGCGCTCGCCGGGGTGGCGACGGCGGCGATCGTCGCCCCCGGCGTCACGCTCCGCACGCGTGCCCTGGCGCTCGGCGCGGCGGGCACAGCGGCGCTCGCCATCTTCTTCGTCGCGACCCCGTACACGCTGCTCGACCTCGAGCGCGCGCGGGCGCGGCTGGCGAATCAGCTCTTCTGGTCGCGGGCCGCGTTCCTCGCGCCGCCCGGCCTGCCGCTGCGCACCCTGCTGCCGGCCGTGCTCGGATGGCTGCCGCTCGCGGCGGCCGTGCTCGGCGTCGCCGTGCTGGTGGCGACCCGCCTGCGCGCGGCGGCCCCGCTGCTGGTCACGACGGCGCTCGTGCTCGGCGTGCTCTCGCAGCCGCACCGCATCTTCGCGCGCTACACGCTTGCGGTCGTGCCGGCGCTGTGCGCGCTCGCCGCGGTCGGGCTTCGCGCGACGCTCGCACTCGTTCCGGCGCGCGCGCGTCCCGCCGCCGCCGTCGTCCTGGTCGGAGCGGTCCTCTTCGAGCCCGCGGCGCGTTCGGTGACGCTCGTCCGTCTGCTCGCCATCACCGACACGCGCGTGGCCGCCGGCGCCTGGCTGCGGGACAACGTGCCCGACGCGACCGCCGTCTGGATTCCCAACAGCCCGACGGGCTACGCGATCCCCGTGCTGCCGCTCACCCTCGGCGCGATCGCGTGGCGCCTCGATCGCAGCCTCGTCCCTGGCCTCGTCGCACGCCAGCGCACCGCGGGCCCCCCGGCCCCGGCGGGTCGCGTGGCGCCCTACGACGCGAGCGCGCGGAGCCTCGAGGCGCTCGGACGGGAGGGCGGCTTCGTCGTGACGTCCGACCATCCGGTCCTCGACCGATGGGCACGCACGCCGCCCGAGGTGCAGGACCTGCTCGCGGCGCGCGGCACCGTCGTCGCGCGCTTCGCCGGCATCGATCCTGCGGCGGCCGAGCAGACCCTCTTCGAGCCGATCGACGCCAATTTCGTCCCGCTCCGCGGTGCGTGCACACTCGACGCGCCGGGACCGACGATCACGATCTGGCGTCTGCCGCCCGCGACGGGCCGGGGCTGACCGCGTGGCCGGGCCGGGAGCTCCGACGTGGCGGGCGGCGCCGGCGGCGCTCGTCATCCACGCGCTGCTGGTCCTCTGGCTCACCTGGCCGCTCGTCGCGCGCGTCGGAGCCGAGCTCCCGAACACGCGCCTCGCCTGCCGCGTCGATACGCTCCTCGCCGGCTGGACGCTCGCCTGGGAGACGCACGCGCTCGCGACCGATCCGTCGCGCGTGCTCGACGCCAACATCTATCATCCCGACCCGCACGCCCTGCTCTATGGCCCGACGTTCCTGGCCGCGCTGCCGATCTTCGCGCCCGCGTTCCTCGCGACCGGCAATCCCGTCCTGGCGCTCAACCTGAGCTTCCTCGTCGGCCTGGTCCTGACGGCGGCCGCGCTGCACGTGGTCGCGTACCGATGGACCGCGTCGCATCTCGCCGGCGCGATCGCCGGCCTCGTCTTCCTCACCACGCGCTGGACGCTGCAGTGGTGGCTGCCGACGGCGCCGCCGTTCGCGCTGCTCGAGCTCTTCCCCTTCATCATCCTGGTCGCGAGCCGCCCGTTTCGTGGCGCCCGCGACGGGGTCGTGCTCGCCGTGCTCGTCGCCGCGCAGGGTCTCACGGACGTCCGCTACACGACGGCCGCGATCGTGCTCCCGTTGGGTGTGCTCGCCGCCTTCCGCCTCGCACTGCCGCGCACGCGGGCGGCCGGCGCACGTACGGCGGTCGCCGTTGCGCTCGGGCTCGTGCTCCTCGCGCCCATCTTCGCCGTCCACTTCGACGTCCGCCGGCGCAACCCGGCGATCGAGGAGCAGACGGTGTGGACCATTCCGCCCATGCCGGTCCGTCTTCCGGGCGGCCTCATGGACGAGAACGCGCCCACGGGCGTACCGCTCGCCTCGCTCGTCCTGATCATCGCGGGCGCCGCCCTGCGATGGACCGGGCGAGGCCGCGAGGCGACGCCGGATGCGGCCTGGCATCACGCCGCGCTGTGGACGATCGCCGGCAGCTTCTTCGCGATCAGCGCCTTCTACACGCCGAGCGGTGCGGTGGTGCGCATGCCGTTCACGGTGCTGCTCGACCGGCTCGGCCTGCAGCTCGTCCTGCGCGCGCCGCTCCGTCTCGGGCTCGGCGCCCTCATGGGTGCGGCGCTGCTCGCGGCGCTCGCGTTCGCCACCTGCGCGGCCACGATCGCGCGGGCGGCGCGACCGGGCGCGCTGCGCGCGCTCGCGTTCGCCGCCGTCGCGACGACCCTCGTCGCCGAGTACCGGTGGGGCCTGCCGGGTGGATGGCGGCCGCCGATTCCGGCGGCATACCCACTGGCGGCGCCGCCGGCGATGGCGCCCGCGATCGCCGACGTGCTGCGGGCGGCGCCCGCACCCACGCTCGAGCTTCCGGCGGCGATCCCTTTCCAGCAGACGCCGGCGATGTGGCGATCGATCGGCGGATGGTGGCCGCTCGTGAACGGCTACTCCGGCTACTTTCCGGCGGCGTTCCCGGAGCGCATGGCGCTCGCGGCGCGCCTCCCCGACGCCGCAGCGTTGGGCGCCCTCGTGCGCGACACGCAACTCGCCTGGGTCGTCGTGCGCACGGGTGACATGGGCTTTTCGCCGGCGCGGACCGTGTGGGGCGATCTGGCGGCGCGGCCGTCCGGCGCCCTCCGCCTCGTGGCGCGGGCGGGAGCCGATCTCCTGTTCGCGGTCGCGCCGCGCGCCTCAGAACTCGGTGTAGATGAACTTGAGCGGGCGCTCGGGCGCGTAGACGACCGAGAGCACGATCAGGACGACGTAGAAGAGCACGAGCGCGTTGTCACGGAGTAGCCGTCGCATCATGGAATCCCCAACAGCCGGCGGACGACGAACGCCGCGCGCGGCAGGTCGCACACGAAGAGCACCCAGCCGAGGCACACCACGTGGAAGGTGACGAGCGTGCCGGCGACGCGTCCGAGCCCGAGCGGCAGGCGCCACGCCGGCCGGCGCGCGGCCCACAGGCGATAGAGGTTCAGCATGACGCCGTGGTAGAGCCCCCAGACGGCGAAGTGCCACGCCGCCCCGTGCCACAGACCGCAGAGGGTCATCGAGACGAGCCGGTTCCACGCCGCGCGCCTCGGCCCGCGGCGGTTGCCGCCGAGCGGGATGTAGACGTAGTCGGTGATCCACGAGGTGAGCGACATGTGCCAGGTGCGCCAGAAGGCGGCGATGTTCGCCTGGCGATACGGGCGGTCGAAGTTCTCGGGCACGGTGTAGCCGAACAGCCGCGCCGTCCCGATCGCAATGTCGGAGTAGCCCGCGAAGTCGAAGTAGATCTGCGTCGCGTACGCGTAGACGGCGAGCCAGAGGCGCGCCCACGACGCCTGCTCCGGGTGCAGGAAGACGAAGAACGAGTACGGCGCCATCTGGTCGGCGATGAGCGTCTTCTTGGCGAGACCGATCACGATGCGGTGGAGCCCCGCGTGCAGGTCGACGGCCGTGAAGCGCCGCTCGGCATACTCCTGGGGGCGGAAGAGCTGGTAGCGCTTGATCGGACCGCAGATGAGGGTCGGGAAGAAGAGGATGAAGAGGCCGAGGTCGCGCAGCGGGGCGGGGACGAACGTGCCGCGTCCGATCTCGATCAGGTAGTGGACGTACTCGAACACGAAGAACGAGATGCCGAGCGGCGGCTGCAGCCGGGGCGGCGCCCACGAGACCGGCACCCCGAACGACGCGAGGCCGCCGCGCAGCGTGCCCGCGAGGAAGCCCTGATACTTGTAGTAGACGAGCACGCCCAGGCAGCCGGCGACGCCGAGCGCGAGCCAGCGCCGGCGGCCGGCGCGTCCCGGCACGATGCGCTGCGAGACCACCCAAACCGCCGGGATCGAGGCGACGATCAGCAGGACGTGCGGCGGATAGTAGTACCAGTAGAAGTAGAGCCCGAAGAGCGTGAGCGCCGTGGGACGCACGCGCGACGGGACGCTCCAGTAGAGGGCGAGCGTCACCACCAGGAAGACGCCGAACGCCCACGTGTTGAATATCACGGCGCGCCGCCCTCCCGCGCCCGCCACTCCTCGGCGACGATGTCGGCGAGGCGTCTCGAGAGCGTGCGCATGCCGGCCAGGTTCGGGTGGATGAGGTCGTGGAAGTCCTCGGCCGGAAGGAGCCCGCGCAGGTCGACGAAGCGTGCGCCGGTGGCGGCGGTCTCGTCGGCGAACAGCTTGGCGTAGGCGTCGGAAAGGCTCGCGTCGAAGTACTCGGCCGCGGCCGGGTCGCGGAACGCCGGGTTCTCGGGGAAGTAGACCACGACGGCGCGCGCGCCACGGTCGCGAATGCGACGCAGCATCCAGGCGAGCGACGTCACCTGCGGGTTGTCCTGCGGCCCGAAGCTCGCGAGCCGCTGCGTCTTGTAGGCGTCGAGGGCCTGGCTCTTGTTCGCGCGCATCCAGGCGACGAAGTCGTCGAAGCGCCGCGAGGTGTTCCAGGTCTGCCACGCACGGTACGCCTCGGGGGTGATGCGCGCGAAGTGGAAGCGCTCGAGCGCCTCGGGCGGGAGTCGATCCTCGGCCGTGGCCGGCGGCGGTGGCAGCACGGGCGGCGCGTGTCCCGCGATCGTACGCGCGAGGAGCCCCGTCGTCCCCTCCCAGACGCCGATGCGGACGAACGTGCGATAGCGATAGAGCTGCCAGTAGCGGCGCACGATGAGCGTCAGGCGCTCCTCGCCGGTCACGGCGGGCATCGCCGGCAGATCGGTCGACGAGTCGAGCAGCATGCGCGACACCGGGGTGTCGAGTGGCGCCGTCTTGCTGAAGTCGCGCGCCGTCGCGGCGTAGACCACGAGCCAGGGATGGTCCTCGAGCGCGCGCGCGGCGAGCAGCGCCGAATCGGTCGCGGTCGCGCCGAAGGTCGTGAGCAGCGTCGCCCGCGGCGGCAGGCGGTCCTCCTCCAGCACCTCGTTCAGGCGCTCCTCGTTGACGCCGAGGAACAGCACCGAGCTGCCGACGACGTACGCCGTCGCGGGCGACTGCGGGTCGATCTCCAGGTGGCGGATGGCCGTGTAGAGGAGACCCCAGGTGGTCGCGTTCTCGCCGCGGAGCTGCGGCACCCACTCGAAGAAGAGGCCGGCGCGGAAGAGCAGGAGGTCGATCCCGATCAGGGCCAGGACCACCTTCACCCACGTCCACAGAGGCCGGCGCGGCGTGACGCGCATCACGAGCGCGCCCCTCGGGCGAACGGCATTGCGGGCCCTGGCTTTACCGGGTCCCGCCCGGGCCCGCCAATGCGCCGCGAGCTTGACCTCGACGCGGGCACGGGTGAACGTCGTTCGAGTGACCGCCCCGCTTCCCTGGCGCCACGCCATCGTGGTCGGCGCATCGTCCGGCCTCGGCGCGGCCGTGGCGCGCCAGCTCGCGGCCGGTGGCTGCCGGGTGGCGCTCGTCGCGCGCCGCGCCGGCGAGCTCGCGGCGCTCGCGCGCGACATCGGCGCGGCGACCGGCGACCCCGCGCGCGCCCTCGCCTTCCCGCACGACGTCACGCACGGCGACGAGGTGCCGGCGCTCTTCCAGCGCATCTGTCACGAGCTGGGTGGGCTCGATCTCCTCGTCTATGCCGCCGGTGTCATGCCGCGCGTGGGCGCCGACGAGTACGATCTCGCCAAGGACCGGAGCATCGTCGAGGTGAACGTCGTGGGCGCGATGGCGTGGTGCAACCCGGCCGCCGAGCGCTTCGCGCGCGCCGGCTCGGGCACGCTGGTCGGCATCTCGTCGGTCGCGGGCGACCGCGGCCGGCGCGGGAACCCCGCCTACACCGCGTCGAAGGCGGCACTCGACACCTACCTCGAGGCGGTGCGCAATCGCGTCGCGCGGCTCGGGGTGCGGGTCGTCACCGTGAAGCCCGGCCCCGTCGACACGCCGATGACGAAGGGCATGGACCGCCTGCCGCTCCTCGTCTCGGCCGAGGCCGCGGCCACGGAGCTGCTCGCCGGCGCGGCGCGCGGCCGCCGCGTCGTCTACGTGCCGGCCAAGTGGCGTCCCATCATGTTCGTCATCCGGCACATCCCGTCGTTCGTCTTCCGCCACCTCGACATCTGAGCATGCTGCCCGCCGATCGTCTCGAACGCGTCTGGTCCTGGGGCGGCGCCACGAGCGCCATGAGCTGGGTCTACCGGCCCACGACGATCGGCGGCCTGCACGAGGTGCTCGCCCTCGCGCGTGCCGAGGGGCGCACGATCGGGCTGCGTGGCGCCGGGCAGAGCTACGGCGACGCGGCGACCAACGCCGAGAACCTGTGCCTCGACACGTCGCGCATGAACCGCATCCTCGAGTGGGATCCGGCGAGCGGCCGCATCCGCGTCGAGCCCGGCGTCACCATCGGCCAGCTCTGGCGCTACACGATCGAGGACGGCTGGTGGCCGCCGGTCGTCTCGGGGACGATGTTCACCTCGCTCGGCGGCGCGGCCGCCATGAACATCCACGGCAAGAACAACTGGAAGGTGGGAACCATCGGCGAGCACGTCGAGGCGTTCGAGCTGCTGCTGCCGTCCGGCGAGATCGTGCGCTGCTCGCGCGAGGAGCGGTCCGACCTCTTCCACGCGGCGATCGGCGGCTTCGGCATGCTCGGGTGCTTCACGAGCCTCACGCTGCGCCTGAAGCGCATCCACTCGGGGCTGCTCGAGGTCGAGCCGATCCCGATCCGCAGCCTCGGCGAGATGTTCGACGTGGTCGAGGAGCGCATGGACGCCGCCGACTACCTCGTCGGGTGGGTCGACACGTTCGGTCGCGGGCGCGGGCTCGGCCGCGGCCTCGTCCATCACGCGACCTACCTGCGCGACGGCGAGGACCCGATGGCGGCGCAGACGCTGCGGGTCGCGAGCCAGGAGCTGCCGCCGACGCTCATGGGCGTCGTCCCGAAATCGCTCATGTGGCTCGCCATGCGGCCGTTCACGAACGATCCCGGGGTCCGTCTCGTGAACGCGACCAAGTACGGTCTCTCCGCCCTGGAGGGCCGCCGCCGCTACCGCCAGTCGCACGTCGGCTTCGCGTTCCTGCTCGACTACGTCCCGGACTGGAAGCGCAGCTACGGCGGCGGCGGCCTGATCCAGTACCAGACCTTCCTGCCCGCGGCGACGGCGCGCGACGTCTATCGCGAGATCCTCGAGCGCTCGCACCGTGCCGGGCTCACGCCCTACCTCGGCGTCTTCAAGCGCCACCGGATGGATCCCTTCCTCATGACCCACGCCGTCGACGGCTACTCGCTCGCGCTCGACTTCAAGGTGACGGCGCGCAACCGCCGCCGCCTGTGGGAGCACGCCGCGGACCTGACGCGCGTCGTGCTCGACGCCGGCGGACGCTTCTACTTCGCCAAGGACTCGACCCTCACCGCCTCGCAGCTCGAGACCTACCTCGCCGAAGAGCGCGTGCAGCGCTTCCTGGCCCTGAAGCGCCGGCTCGACCCCGAAGGCCTCCTCGTGACGGACCTCTATCGCCGCATCTTCCGTGGGCCCGACGCGATGGATAAAGAAGCCCGCGATGGCCGGATCAGCCCCTGAATCCACTGCGCCCGGGTTCGATCCGGACGCGCTGCGCGCGAAGTATCGCGAGGAGCGCGACAAGCGCCTTCGCCCCGACGGCAACGACCAGTACGTCGAGGTGACGGGCGCGTTCGCCCACTTCGTGGACGACCCCTACGTGGAGCCGGGGTTCACGCGCGCGCCGCTGTCGGACGACGTCGAGGCGCTGGTGATCGGCGGCGGCTTCGGCGGGCTGCTGGCCGCCGCGCGCCTGCACGAGGCCGGCATCGCAAACGTCCGCATCGTCGAGAAGGGCGGCGACTTCGGCGGCACCTGGTACTGGAACCGCTACCCCGGCGCGCAGTGCGACGTCGAGGCGTACATCTACCTGCCGCTGCTCGAGGAGCTGGCCTACGTCCCGACCGAGAAGTACGCCCACGCCCCCGAGATCCTCGCCCACAGCCGGGCGATCGGCCGCAAGTACGATCTCTACCGCGGCGCCCTGTTCCAGACCGAAGTCACCGAGATGCGCTGGGACGAGGGCGCGGCGCGCTGGATCGTCTCGACCAACCGCGGCGATCGCCTCCGGGCCCGCTACGTGGTGATGGCGAACGGGCCGCTCAACCGCCCGAAGCTGCCCGGCATCCCCGGCATCGAGTCGTTCCGGGGACACGCCTTCCACACCAGCCGCTGGGACTATGCGTACACGGGCGGCGATTCGAGCGGCAACCTCGCCGGGCTGCGCGGCAAGCGGGTCGGCATCATCGGTACCGGCGCGACGGCGGTGCAGTGCGTGCCGCACCTCGGCGCCGCCGCCGGGCATCTCTACGTCTTCCAGCGCACGCCCTCGTCCATCGACGTGCGCGCGAACCGGCCCACCGACCCCGAGTGGGCGAAGAGTCTCGAGCCGGGATGGCACCAGCGGCGGATGGACAACTTCAACATCCTGGTGACGGGCGGCTTCCAGGAGGAAGACCTCGTCAGCGACGGCTGGACGGACATCATCCGGAAGCTCCTCGTGATGGTGCAGACCGACGAGGGCGGCGCCGTCTCGCGGGACGGCATCGCCAAGACGATGGAGCTGGCGGACTTCCAGAAGATGGAGCAGATCCGCGCCCGCGTCGACGGGGTCGTGCGCGACCCGCGTACGGCGGCCGCGCTCAAGCCCTACTACCGCCAGTTCTGCAAGCGCCCGTGCTTCCACGACGAGTACCTGGCCACCTTCAACCGGCCGAACGTCACCCTGGTCGACACCCAGGGCAAAGGCGTCGAGCGCGTCACGCCCGCGGGCGTCGTCGCCGGCGGCGTCGAGTACGCGCTCGACTGTCTCGTCTACGCCACCGGCTTCGAGGTGGGCACGGACTACTCGCGGCGCGCCGGGTACCCGATCGTCGGGCGCGGCGGCACGACGCTCACCGAGAAGTGGGCCGGCGGCGTCGCGACGCTGCACGGCATGTTCACCCGCGGCTTCCCGAACTGCTTCATCATGGGGCCGCAGCAGACCGGCTTCACGGTGAACTTTCCGCACATGCTGAACGAGCAGAGCAAGCACATCGCGTACGTCGTCGGGTGCGCCGCCGGGCGCGGCGTACGCACGATCGAGGTCTCCGAGGAGGCCGAGGCGGAGTGGGTGGCGACCATCATCCGCCTGGCGGTGCTGGCGCAGCAGTTCCTCGAGGACTGCACGCCGGGCTACTACAACAACGAGGGCAAGCCCGGCGCGCGCCGCGGTCAGGACGGCTTCTACGGCGGCGGGTCGGTCGAGTTCTTCCGCCTGCTGCAGGAGTGGCGCGCCGCCGGAGACCTCGCGGGCCTCGAGCTGCGAGCCTGAGGCCCGCGGGCACGCGCGGCTCACCCCATCCGGTAGACGCGCGTCGAGCGATCGCGATAGACGAGTCGTCCGCTGGCACGCGCTTCCTTCGCGAGCCGAACCGACGGTCCGCGCGGGTACACCTGCCGGAAGAGCATGCGGTGCAGGACGACGTAGCGCACCTCCGGATGGTCGGCGAGGCGGAAGTCGGGGCGCTCGAAGAGGTGACGGCGCGCACCCGGAAGGCGCGCGACCGTGCCGTCGACGAGCGGGCGGTGGTGTCCCGTCTGATACGCCATGTAGTAGCTCGAGAAGAGCGCGAACGAGCCGCGGCGAAGACCCGACGGCAGATCGACCACGACGTAGTCGCCGGGATCGCTCTCGAGCACGCGGTAGCCGGCCGGCATGAGCGCCGGCACGGCGTGCAGGCGGTGCGGCAGCGTCTCTGCGAACGACAGTACGACGAGCGCGATCCCGACGCCGGCGGCGGTGCGCCACGAGGCGCGGCGTGCAAGGACGCCGAGCCCGCACGCCGTCGCGACGACGAGGCACAGCCGCGCGCCACCCACCCAGCGCCACGGCCCACGGCTCATCGCGAAGCCAGGCACCAGCTCGTAGAGGAGGCGATACGGCGTCGGCCATCCCGGCCACACCGGCGGCACCTCGCCCGGTTGGCGATAGAGCTCGAGCGAAGGCGGCCCCAGCTGCAACATGGGGCCGAGCGCGATCGCGAGGCAGGCGAGCGCCGCGAGATTCCACCGCGTCGCCTCGCGCGGCGCCACGACCTGCGCCAGGAGAGCTCCCGCGAGTGGCACGAGCCCGAGGTAGATCGACGACTCGAAATAGAGCCACGGCCGCTCCCTGCCGAGCCACGGCGGCGTGACGAAGCCGGAGAGGTACGCCGAGTTCCAGACGATCCATCGAAAGGGCGGACGCTCGGGCAGCTCGCTGCCCAGGACGCGCGCCGCGAGCATGATCACCGCGACGACGCAGGCGAGCACGACCGCCTCGCCGAGGACCCAACGCCGGGCGCCGCGCGACAGCGCCCGGACGACGAGGTCGACACCGCAGACGACGAGGGCCATGGCCGCGTAGTCCTGCGAGGCGCCGAACAGGACGGCGAACGCCGCGACGGCGGCGACGGCCGCCGGCCACGTGCGGCGCGCGGGCAGCGCCTGCCATGCCAGCAGCACGAGCGCGACCGCCCACAGCGCGCCCAGATGCGGGCCGTGGAGCTGCCGCGCGTAGAACGGGCTCGCGACGGCGACGAGCCCGGCGACGGCGGCGACCCCGGGGCGGTCTACGAAGCAGCGCACGAGGAGTGCCACGAGCGCGACGGTGGCCGGGACGGCGACCAAGTTGGTCGCGTTGTGGGCCCACACCGCGTGCGTGAAATCGTCGCCGCGGGCGAAGGCGAGCGAGAGCAGCCCGGTCGTGAGCCCGAGCGTGTGCCAGAAGAGCCCGATGCCATCCGGCGCGAAGAGGAGGCGGGTGTAGAACGGATCCGTGCCGTCGTGCACGGCGCGGCGAACCCACCACGAGTTCCATACGAACTGGAAGCCGTCGAGCGTCGAATCGTCGAGGATCGTCGCGCCCGGCGCGCGCACGAGCGGCCACGTGAGCAGGACCGCGGCGGCCGCGCCGGCCCCGAGCACCAGAGCCACCCACCCCACCGCGCCTGGGCCGCGCACGGGCCCTCGCTTGACCTACGGCGGCGCGAACGTCAAACCGCGCGCGCCGAGAGGTCGCCGCGCGCGGGCTCGGGCGTCGCGACCGTGTCGATCGCGCGCCGGATGGCCCCGTACGTGCGTGAGAAGTCGTCCGCGATGCCGCCGAACGGATCGCGGATCTCGACCGGCCCGTCGGTCATCAGAAGACCGACCGGGAACACCTTGGGGCGGGCGAAGGGATAGCGATCGCCGAGCCGCCGCACGCCGTCGTAGTCGAACACGAAGATCGCGTCCGCTTCGCGCACCATCGCCTCGGTGAGCGTCGCCGAGCGGTGCTCGCGCAGATCGACGCCGAGGGCGCGCGCCGCTTCGATGCCGAGCTCCGGGCAGCCGCGGCTCGGCTTCGGCGCGAGGCCGGCCGAGCGCACCGCCACGCCGTGGTTCAGGACGGCGCGCGCGTAGCCCTCCGCGAACGGGCTCCGGCATACGTTGCCCTTGCACACGAACAGGAGCTGGCGCGCGGTGCGGAGCGCCGCGCGCGCCCTCCCCGCCAGCAGCCGGCGCACCGGCGGCAGGCTCCACACGGCGGTGTGCCCGCTGCGCCAGATGCGGCGCCCGACCCGCACGGCCATCCGCCGCAGATCCTCGACGCCCGGGGCCGGATCGTCGAGCACGAACGTGTCGCTCGATTCGCGCCCGGTGAGCGCGTGCGCGAGCCCGCCCGCGAGCGTCCCGAGCGAAACGCGATCGTCGCCGGTCGCACGCAGGTTCTCCCGCGCCCAGAGGACGTCGCGCTGCCAGTTCCGACAGTACACGCCGATCCGGTACTCCTGCGGGACGTCGCGCTCCCCATGGACCAGCAGGCGATAGAGGTACCACGGAAAGTCCGCGCCGGCGTGCAGGCAGAGCGGGAGCGACGCCCAGAAGCGCCCGTTGATCTCGAGCAGCAGCCACGCGCCCGTATCGAGGTTCATCCGGAACTCGAACATGATGACGCCGGTGTAGCGCAGCGCCCGCACCATGCGCGCCGCCGCGTCGCGCATGTCCGCGCGCAACGGCAGGCTCACGCGATACGAATCGGCGCCCCCGCTCGGGCGCTCGTGCACGCGCAGATGCTGGAAGGCGAGCAGCACCTCGCCCTCGTGCGCGAGCACCTCGACGCCGACCCCGGTCCCGGGGAAGTATTCCTGCACGAGCACCTCGCGCGCGCCCGCGAAGTGCTGGAGCTGGCGCGCGAGGTCGCCGGGTCGCATCACGCGGCGGACGAACCGCTTGCGCTCGAGGTCGTCGAGAGTGAACGACGCGAGCGGCTTCAACACCAGCGGATACCAGGACTCTGCCGGGATCGTGCCGGGGCTCGCCGGCAGCGCGAGCCGCATCTGGCGTGGGACGGGCACCCCGTGCTCCTGAGCGAAATCGTGCGTGCGCCCCTTGTCGAAGCAGATCGCGTAGGCCTCGTCCGAAATGAGGTAGATGCGCGCACGCGGCTCGAGCTCCGCGCGATGCGCCTGCAGCGGCATGATGGTGGTGTCGTTGGTCGGGATGACGAGGTCGAACGCTTCGCGCCGGAAGAGATCGACGAGCGCCACCTTCCACGCGTCGTCGCCCTGGGTGTACGCCGGCAGGTCGTGGACGCGTGCGACGTAGCGCGATCGCAGCGCGACGGCGTCGGCCGGGCACCAGCCCACGTGCACGTCGATGCCGCGCCGTCCGAGCGAACGGACGACGGCGAGGAAGGCGCGATCCTCCTGCCCGAGGACGAGGACCTTGGGTCGTCTGTCGCGGACCGCCATGTGGCTTCGCCGCCAGCCTACCTCGCGCCGACGCCGCCTCGAAAGCGCGAACTCCGCTGGAGTGGCTATGGATCCTGCGCGCAGCGGAAGCCGAGGAAGTAGAGCTCGAAGTGCGGCGGATGATTGTAGCGGATCGTCGTGGTCACGCCGCGGTCGGGCAGAAAGAAGGCGCCGCCTCGCTCCACGCGACGCTGGCCGTCGGGCGGGCCTTTGGGATTCTTGCCCTCCCGCTGTTGGTAGTACTCGGGCCCGTACCAGTCCGCCGTCCACTCGCGGACGTTGCCCAGCATGTCGTAGAGACCGTACGGGTTCGGCTTCTTCGTCCCGACCGGCTGCGCCTGCTTGATGGTGTTGCCCGCGAACCAGACGTAGTCGCCGAACGGCTCGGGCGTCCACTTGGGTAGCCCGCCCTTGGCGGCCTTCTCCCATTCGGCCTCGGTCGGCAGACGCTTTCCCTGTGCGGCGCAGTACGCCTGAGCTGCCAACCAGGGCACGTTGGTAACCGGACAGTCGTCGCACGGGGACGACACGAGATTGCGGATCTTGTTGGGATATTTCCGTTCGAAGTCGAGGTTCGTCACCTCGTGCGCGTCGAGGTAGTACGCGTCGACGTAGACCTCGTGCTGGGGCTGTTCGTGCGAACGCTCCCAATCATACACCGCGGGATCGTCGGTCGCGCTTCCCATCAGGAACGTTCCCGCGGGGATATAGACCATGCCAGGTCGGGACTCCGGCGCGCTGGATTTGCAGCCGATCACGACCCCGAGCAGGAGGGCGCAAGAGAGAGCGAGCCGTCGCGCCACGCGCCGGCCGTCTAACGCAGCGCGTGCCCGGAACGCAAGGGAGAATCACTCGGGAAGAGCGGCCGAATTTGCTTGACAACGCGTTTTGGCGACGGTTATGCCTCGGGACGATCCTGCCATCTTCGGGTGGCACAACGTCTGGTCCATAGGGGGGACTCGAGGCAAGACGATCGATCGCATGCTCCGCCGCCGGCAGGCTCGCGCCCAGTCTCGTGCGAGCGCTTCTTGCACCGGCGACCGCCGACTTCGGGCGGCGACACGTCGGCGGACATGGATTGGCAAGTCGGCATCGACCACGCTGTGGCAGGACGCTCACGAAACAGGCCGATGAATGCCAACGCGGACAGGCCGCGATGGGAAGACGCCGGCCAACAGAGCCAAGTGCTAGGAGGGAGATCGATATGGTCAGCAAGATGAAGGCGCTGCTCGTGCTCGGCGCATTCGCCGTCACGGCGAGCGGCATCGCGCATGCGGCGGTCGCGCCCACCGCGAAGTGTGAGGTGGCCAAGGTCAAGTGCGTCATCAACAAGGTCAAGGGCAACCTCGGTTGCCAGGCCAAGGCCGCCAAGGCCGGCACCACAATCGATTCGCTGTGTACCCAGAAGGTCAACGACAAGTTCTCCGGCCTGCCGCTGAACAAGTCGTGCATGGAGAAGGCCGACGCGAAGAACGCGACGGTTCCCTGTCTCACCCTGGCCGACGGCACCGCGATCGGCGCCAAGGTCGATGCGTTCGTGGCGGGCCTCCAGACCACGCTGTACACGAACCCGGCTCCGACGGGCGCCAACGCCTGCTACGCCGGCCAGACGAAGTGCGTATCAAACTACGTGAAGGGCATCCTCGGCTGTGAGTCGAAGGCCGTGAAGACCGGCCTCCCGGTCGATCCGCTTTGCCTCAGCAAGGTGAGTGGCAAGTTCTCGGCGCCGCTCACGGGCTGCATGTCGAAGCTCGACGCCGCCGGCAAGGCTTGCACCACGAGCGGACAGTCCGGCCAGGGCGCCGCCACGCAGGTGACGTCGCAGGCGTTCATCGACGACGTCCGCGCCGAGATGATGCCGAACGCGGTCTTCACGATCGTCACGCAGGCCGGCTCCGGAAACTGCGGCACCGTCAGCAGCGTCAGCGGCGCGCTCCTCAACCTCATCTGCGGCGACCTGTCGATCGGCGGCGGCGCCGGCACCGTGCCTCCGGGCGCGACCCCGCCGGGCAGCACCACGAGGTTCTCGGTTCTCGGCACCGGGGCAACCGTCGTCATCGCGGGCGCTCCAGCTTCCATGGTGCCGGCGTCGACCCGCACCTGCTCGCGGACGGGATGCAAGTTCGGCTCACCGCTCCCGATCGCGAACGGCCCGCTATCGACCTGCGTCACCAACGACTTCCTGAGCAACGCCAGCGGCGCTGCGCAGCCCGCATCGGGTAGCTTCACCGGCAACATCCCGCTCGGGTCGACGACGGCAGTGACGGCCAATGCGGCCGAGCCCTGCCCGATGTGCGTCGGCGGATTCTGCGACTCCGCAGCGGCCAACGCGGGTGCACCCTGCACGGCCGACTCGACCACGCTCCAATCGCACGACTGCCTGCCGGCGGGCCCGAGCCTGCCGCAGTTCCCGGTCAACCTGGCCGGCATCACCACCGCCAGCTCGTCGGCGACCGCCCTGTCGGGTCTCTTCTGCCCCGGCCAGGTGAACGCCGGCGCGTTCGGCCAGCCCGCTGCGACGAGCATCGTCGCGAACGGCTCGCCAGCGACGTCCTTGTCCAGCATGGCCCACGCGTTGACCCTGGCGTCGGTGTTCTGCATCCCGGCGACCGGCAACGTGCTGATCGACGGATCGGCGGACCTCCCTGGTCCGGGTGCCACCACCCTCCCGCTCCTCGGGGTCGTTCAGTAGTCAGCAGCTTCGATCGGTAGCACCGAGCCCCCGGGCCACCCGGCCCGGGGGTTTTTTTTGCCCGAGCCCGCTGATTTTCCCTTCCACATCCGCACCATGTCGTGTTACGCGCTACGGAAGGGGGGCCTCCGCCGAGGGGGGCCCTGGGGGATCCACCCCGGGAGAGGGACCGACATGAGACGAGCGAAAAATGCGTGGCTGGCTCTTCCTTTGGCCGTGGTCGCGTGGGCGCTGGTGGCCTGGGCGCAAACCGCACCGTCGTTCGGCGACTTCGTGCTGTTCGCGAGCGACTCCCTCAAGGCCAAGGGGCTCGTCGTCAACTCCGGCGATCTCGGCGCCAACAATCGCTTCAAGTCGACCAAGCAGGTGAGCGCGCCGGCGTCGACCATCGCCGCCGGCACGGTGCAGCTCCATCCCAAATCGACCTGTGACGAGCTGCTCGCCAACTCGGCGGAGTCGGGCTCGTCGTGCGGCCCGGCCGTCGCGGTGCAGACGCCGATCATTCCGGACCTGGCCGCCGCCTGCGGCGCACCGTCGCCGTTCCCCGCCTGCGGCAGCGAGTCCGTCACGGTCCCGCACGGTGGCCAGCGCACGCTCAGCCCGCAGCCGAGCCAGTGGGGCAACCTGATGGTCGCCGGCGGCGGGCACGGCCCCGGCACGGTGATCCTCGAGCCCGGCTCCTACACCTTCTGCAACATCAAGATCGGTCGCAACGCGCAGCTCCTCGCGCGTGGTCCCGTGCATATCAACGTGACGGGCATGATCAAGTTTGACAACGGCAGCTTCGTCGGCCCCGAGTCCGGCTCGGTCACGCCGTGCGACGTCCGTATCTTCTCGGACGGCCCCAAGGTGCGCATCTCGCGCAAGGCGCAGGCGCAGGCCGTCGTCTGCGCCCCGAAGGGCGAGCTCGAGCTGACGGTGGGCGCGAATCTCGAGGGCGCGTTCTTCGCCCAGACCGTCGACAGCGATCGCGTGTTCCTGCGCGCGCCGGAGTGCGAGGTGAGCCCGACCAGCACCACCACCGTCACGACCACCTCCACCACCAACACGACCAGCAGCTCGACCTCGAGCTCGACCTCGACGTCTTCGACCACCACGACCCAGGGCAAGTGCGGCAACGGCGTCGTCGACTCGGGCGAGCAATGTGATCCGAGCTCGCCGTCGGGCGCGCTCCTGTGCCCCGAGGGCCAGGTCTGCAATTCCCAGTGCCAGTGCGAGTCCACCACCACGACCAGCACCTCGTCCTCCAC